>CAJXNM010000043.1 GCA_913057135.1 uncultured Halieaceae bacterium | reverse complement strand
AAGCGAACACCTTGGGCCCCTAATAGGCTGCGATAACCGTCCGGCAAAGCCGCAATGAATTCATGGGCATGTGCAGATCGTGCAGCTGACTCAATCTCTGCATCGGTTGCATCGGGTTTACCGTAGGCAATATTAAAGCGGACATCCCCTGTGAACAGCACCGGTGTTTGGGGCACCAGCGCCGTCTTGGCGCGCCAGGCGCTCAACGGCATGGTGTGAAGTGGCAAATCGCCGTAGCAAATGGACCCGCTTGAGGGGTCATGAAAGCGCTGCAGTAACTCGAATACGGTCGACTTCCCTGCACCGGACGGGCCCACTAGCGCTAATGATTGCCCTGGTTCAATAACCAAATCGACACCGTTCAACGCGGGTTGATTGGGTCGGCTGGGGTAGGCGAAGTGCACATCGCGCAAGGTAATAGCCTGGTGATCTCCCGGAAGCGCGCTGCCCTTATCCTCAATGCCACTGGTTTCTCGCAATAGTTCAAGTAGCCGCTCCGCTGCACCCGCCGCCCGCTGTAGGTCCCCCCAAACCTCTGACAAGGTCGCAAAGGCAGCTCCGACCATGACCGCATAGAACACGAATGCCCCCAATTCACCCCCGGACATTCGACCGCTAATAACGTCCTGGCCACCGCTCCACATCATGCTCACCAAACCTGCGAGAAGCAGCACGATGGCGACCCCCGTCAGTAGTGCCCGTTGGCGGATGCGGGCCCGGGCTACCGTGAACGCAGAGGCCACATCTCGGTCAAAGTGATCCTGCTCAAGTGACTCGCGGCCATAGCTTTGCACTACCTTGATGGCCTGCAGCGTTTCCCCCGCTTGTGTACCCACGTTTGCCAGTGAATCTTGGCTGTCCTTCGACAGTTTTCGAACTCGCCGTCCGAAGATCAGAATAGGTAATAGCGTCAGGGGGACGATGACCAAAATAATCAGGCTTAGCTTTAGGTTGGTGACCACCATCAGTGTGAGCGCACCCACCAATGACAGGGCATTGCGAGCGGCTAGGCTGACCGATGAGCCAATGAGCGTCTGCAGGAGTGTGGTATCGGTGGTGAGTCGCGACATGATTTCACCCGCCGCATTCGTCTCGAAATAGCTCGGTTGAAGCCGTATGAGATTTTTGAAGACCGCGCTTCGAAGATCTGCACTGACCCTTTCCCCAAGCCATGACACCAAATAAAAGCGGATCATCGAGCCCACGGCCATCAAACTACCTACCGCCAGCATGAATGCAACCGCTCGTTGTAGGCCCGCGCTATCGGTGCCGCTAAAGCCATCGTCAATCATCAGACGCACGCCATACCCTAGTGATAGCTGGGCGGCGGCAGTCAAGATCAGTGCGATGCTCGCGGCGATAAGGCGCCCGCGATGGGGCCATAAAAATACTAATAGCTGCCGCAAGGGCTTGAGTTCGGGCTTTGATTGCGGGTGTTCGTCGTTACCCTGTACGGTGCCCATGGGGTTGGTTCCTAGGTTTGGCTGTGACGACGCCGATCGATACTGCGTCCAAAAAATACCCCGAGCTCAAACAGCATCCACATGGGAATGGCCAGCAGGGATTGGGAAATAATATCGGGGGGGGTCAGCAACATGCCAAAAACAAAGCAACCCACAATGATATAAGGCCGCTTTTTGGCCAAGCCCTCGGCGGTGGTGATGCCGCTCCATATCAATATGACGGCAGCAATTGGAATCTCGAACGCGACACCAAAGGCAAAGAAAAGCTTTAGCACAAAATCGAGATAACGATTGATATCGGTCATGACAGCCACATCTGCCGGGCCTGCGCTGGTAAAGAACGCAAATATCAGCGGGAACACAACGAAGTAGGCAAAGGCGGCGCCGGCGTAGAACAAGACGACGCTCGATGCCAATAGTGGAAAGGCAATACGCTTTTCGTTGCGATACATGCCAGGCGCTACGAATGCCCATATCTGATACAAAATGACGGGTATTGCAATGAAAATAGCGACCACCAACGTCAGTTTAAAGGGCGTGAGGAACGGCGACGCCACCTCAGTCGCAATCATTCGCGAGCCTTCAGGAAGTAGCGCCCTCAGTGGCTCGGAGACGAAGGCATAAATCGTATTGGCAAAGGGAAAAAGCCCGAGGAACGCCAGCAAAACCGCCAGCAGCGCGCGCAACAGCCGATCGCGCAATTCCGTGAGATGTGCAACCAGCGGCTGGGGCTGATCCGCTTCGTGGTCAGTCATGGGCCGCTGATCTCTTGTCGCTTTGTTGCGCCTGCTGGTCAGTGTTGTCCATGGGAACTGTCTGTGATGCCTCGGTGTTCTGCACCTCTTCCAGTGAGCGCTGTAATTCACTTTGTGCTTGAGCTAGTGGCTCACGCACTGGAGCGCTGACATCATTAAGTTCTTGGCCCAGCTGTTTGGCGTTGTCTCGCAGTTCACGCATGACCGCATCATTGTGGAGCTCGCGCTCTACCTCGGCTTTTACTTCATTGAAGCTTCGACGGAAACGGTTAACCCAAACCATGGTGGTACGAATTGCACCCGGCAGTCGCTCGGGTCCAATCACCAATAAGCCGACAATGCCAATTAGCAGCAGTTCAGCAAATCCAATATCAAACACGTGGGTTCTCGTTGTTTAAATGCGCCAACGCCTGCCTTTATTGGGCTGGTTTGTCGCTATTGTTGCTATCGTCACTGTCCGATGTCTCGTCATCATCTTGACTCGGCTCATCTTTGATACTGTTTTTAAAGCCTTTAATGGCCCCGCCCAGATCACTGCCGATGTTTTTTAAGCGCGACGTACCAAACAGCAGCACGACAATAGCGAGCACGATAAGAAGTTGCCAAATACTGATTCCACCCAAACCCATAGTACTGCTCGCTCCTGCGCTGTGATGTTGTGATCGGTACGGACTTTGCCGCCACCGGATGGTAGTCGATTAGGGCGTTGACGGCGACTTCCGCTGATCTCGACCTGCCTTTTCAACGAGTCCGGATAAGCCGAAACGCGCCTCGAGAACCTTCATGACGTCCTCGTGGGAGAGTTCCAGATGGCTGAGCATAACCATGGTGTGAAACCACAGATCGGCCACTTCCCCTATCAGTGACGCTCGCTCTTCTTTACCTCCTTGGTAATCCTTCGCAGCTAGTAACGTCTCGGCTGCCTCCTCGGCAACTTTTTCAAGAATTTTATTGAGACCTTTTGCGTGCAAGCTGGCCACATAGGAGCTATCTGCGCTTGCACTTTTGCGCTGTTCCAAGGTTCTGTGCAGTGCGTCGAGTACATCTGTCATGGGGTGTTCTCACTTATTTGCCACCCGTCGGTGCTGGGTGTGTAAAAAAAACAGCTGCGGCGGCCGGTGTGGCAGGCGATACCACCTTCTTGGTGGACCTTGAGGAGTACCGTATCGCCGTCGCAGTCGAGGTGAATAGCCACCAGCCTCTGTACGTGCCCCGAACTCTCACCTTTGCGCCAAAGACACTGACGCGACCGAGACCAATACACAGCGCGCTGTTCCTGTAAGGTGAGTGCCAGTGCTTCTGCATTCATCCATGCCATCATCAGTACGTCACCGGTGCTGGCATCTTGAGCAATTGCCGGCAGCAAACCATCAGAGTTCCAGCGCGGCTTCATTGTCTTGGGTGTGTTGGGGTCAATCATAGCTGTGGTTTCCGATTTACTGGCGACCCTGCGGTAGCCATACGGACAGCACAAGGCCAATACCTGCAATGGCAAACATTGGCGTCGACTGTCCGCCTAAGGCGATGGCGATGAGGGCTAGGCCCGCACTTCCTGTGGCTATATAGGCTAGGGTTTGATTGCGGTGCTTTGGGGCTTGCGTCGCCGCGCCAGGGACCGAATCGTTTTTTAAGCGGGCAATGATGAGGTCGGGTAACAGCGGCAGTGTTTCAAGCCAGCTAGGTGCATCTTGCTGCAGGCGTTTAAGAATGGTTTGAGGTGCATAACGCTCAGCAAGCCAGCGCTCTAAAAAGGGCTGAGCCGTATCCCACAAATTCAGTTCTGGATACAGCTGTCGACCTAAGCCCTCGATGTTCAATAGGGTTTTTTGTAGCAGTACCAACTGGGGTTGCACCGTCATATCGAAACGCCCGGCCGTGCGAAACAGCGATACCAGCATGTGCCCAAATGAGATGTCAGACAGGGGGCGTTCGAACACAGGCTCGCACAGGGTCCGCATGGCCGATTCAAATTCGGCGATGGGTGTATCGGGTGGCACCCAGCCACACTCCACGTGCAGTTTGGCTACTAGCCTGTAATCTTGCTTAAAAATCGCCAGTAGATTGCGTGCCAGATAGTATTGGTCGGCCTCGTCGAGCTGTCCCACAATGGCGCAGTCGACGGCAAGATAGCGCGGATCCGCGGGGTTACTGGTGTCGACAAAGATGTTTCCGGGGTGCATATCCGCATGAAAAAAACTGTCGCGGAACACCTGAGTGAAGAAAATTTCCACACCCCGCTCGGCCAAGCGGCGCATATCCACGTCTTTTTCTCGAAGGGTTTTGATGTCACTGACGGGCACCCCGTAAATACGCTCGCTCACCATGACACTTTGGCAGGTGTGTGACCAATGCACCTCGGGTACGTAGACTAATCGCCCGTCGGAAAAATTGCGTCGTAGCTGGGATGCATTCGCGGCCTCCCTGCGCAAGTCGAGTTCATCAATCAGGGTTCGTTCGTAATCCCGCGCTACTTCCACCGCTCTTAAACGACGACCCAGCGCAAAAAGGGCATTGAAACCCAAGGCTAGTTGTTTGATTAGCCGTAGATCTTTGGCAATAGTCCTGTCGATGCCCGGGCGCAATACCTTAACAACCACTTGTTCACCGTTATGCAAGACCGCGCTGTGAACCTGTGCCACCGAAGCGGCGGCCAACGGTGTTCGATCGAATTCGGCAAACAGGGTATCGATCGGTCCACCCAGTGATCTTTCGATGATATCGACAGCAGCATCACTCTTAAACGGCGGCACCTGATCTTGTAATAGCGCCAATTCGTCGGCAAGGTCATCGGGTAGCAAATCTCGGCGCGTCGATAGTAGCTGTCCGAATTTGATAAATACTGGACCGAGCTCTTCAAGTGCGTACCGTAGGCGAGCCCCTGACGGCGCTTCGGGCGCCCGCCAGCCCTTGGGGTTGATGCCAACCAGCAGCTTCAACCACAGACGACGGCGCTGCTCCGGGATGAGCAGATCGAGCCGGTGCCTAACGACAACTCGGTAAACTTCAAGCAGCCTGAGTATCACTGGTCGTACTCGCGAAGTCGCTTAGCTAGCCGCTGTATGCGCGACTGCAATCGATCAACACGCAATCCCAAACGGCCCACTTCCTGGTAGAAGTGCTCGAGTTCTGCATTGGGTGGCGATAATCGGCCTTCCTCTAAAATAAACTCCGACAGCTGTCGGCGCAGGCTTTTGCCGGCGCTCTGGCTCCAGGAAAAAAAGGCCCTTAGGAACTTGGCCAGTTGATGACCGGCGACATCTCCCAAGGCGTCGACAAGGGGTGCTTCCCAATCGATATCTATTTTGCTCAAGATGGCTTGCAGCGCTAGCAGTGGCGCCGTGTTGCCAATGATCTCCAGCTTGCTGTTGATGAGGGTCGCCGCGGGGTCATCGGCGGTAACGAGAGCTATAAAGTCTTCCGCAGAGCCCCTAACACGTGTTGAGACGGCCTCTTCACTGTACTGTTTTAGCTGCAGCTGGCCCGCTTCATCGATACTGATCGTGACGTCAATTTCAGGGCGGGTGCACTCTATGACTATGTGGGTGCCCGCCATATCCTCCAGCTCTTTAGCGGCGACGGGGGCAAGGGTTAACGCCCGGGCTATAGCTAACTCAAGTGCGCTGAGCGCCCCGGCAATAATGGCGGGATCGTGGTTCATTGTTTGCCGGTTATGCCTTGATGCCGCGGTGAACCGCTACGATACCGCCGGTCATGTTGTGGTACTGGCAGTTAACAAACCCCGCGTCTTCCATCATGCCCAGTAGAGTCTCCTGGTCGGGGTGTTTGCGAATCGATTCCGCCAGATAACGATAACTCTCTGAATCGTTTGCCACCCACTTGCCCATCAGTGGTAACACGCGGAAGGAGTAGGTGTCGTAGACCTGCTCTAACACGGGGTTGGTGGGTTTAGAAAATTCGAGTACCAGTAAGCGACCACCGGGCTTGAGAACCCGCTCCATTGACCGCAGCGCTTTCTCTTTGTCGGTGACATTGCGCAGACCGAAGGCAATGGTGATGCAATCGATACTGTTATCGGGAAAGGCCAGCGCCTGGGCGTCACATTGCACCGTGTGCACGTTGCCAACCACGCCTTCATCAATCAGCCGATCTCGGCCCACCGCGAGCATAGACGCGTTGATATCTGCCAGTATCACCTTGCCATCGGCCCCCACAATTCGTGAGAAGCGCGCTGCTAAGTCGCCCGTGCCACCGGCAATATCGAGTACCGTTTGACCAGGTCTGACCGCGCTCAGTTCAATCGTGAAGCGTTTCCACAACCGATGGATACCCGCCGACATCAGATCATTCATCATGTCGTAGCGGCTCGCTACCGAGTCAAAGACGCCGCGAACGAGCTGCTCTTTGTCACCGCGCTTGACGCGCCTAAAGCCAAAGTCGGTGGTATCGCCGTCGGCGGATTCAGGCTGTTCGCCGCGCTGATCTTGCGTACTCATATGGGATATCCCCTGCAACCTTTAGGGCAAGACAAGCGTCGTTCAGCCCTGACTCAGTGCATTGTACCCGATGCCTGCCCTCGGTATCAGGGAATGAACTGCACCACTTGTACATCGGGATCTCGGCTTGCCCCAGCGGCTGCCAGTTGCGCCAGATAGGTTTGCCACAGGGTATCTTGCTGTTCACCTAAGTGACGCAGGTACTCCCAGGTGTAAATGCCGCTGTCGTGGCCGTCATCGAACACCAACTGCAGAGCATAGTGGCCCTGGGGGCGCAGCTGCTCAATGGTCACTTTACTCTTGCCCGTTTGGAGTTGCTCCTGCCCCGGTCCATGACCACGAACTTCAGCGGACGGTGAATGCACTCTCAGAAATTCAGCGCTTAGCACGTAGTTCTGCCCATCATCGAAGCTCAGCTCTAACTCGCGTCGGCTGCGGGCGTAATGTACTCGGGTGGGTTTTGGCATGGCTATCGATCCTTGCGCGCGAACGATCAGAGAATAAAGCGCGATAGGTCTTGGTTTTGAACAAGATCCCCCAGACGCTCATCCACGAACGCGGCGTCGATGGTGACTGACGCCTGTTCCAGACCGGTATCGGCTGCGCTGAACGAAATGTCTTCCAGCAGGCGTTCCATCACTGTATGCAGACGCCGAGCGCCGATATTTTCAGCTCGTTCATTGACCGCCCAAGCAATTTCCGCCAGACGATTGATGGCGTCATCGGTGAATTCCACTGATAGCCCTTCGGTGCCCAGCAGTGCCCGGTATTGCGCCGTCAATGCGGCTTTGGGCTCGGTCAATATACGTCTGAAATCTTCGGGACTGAGTGCTTGTAATTCAACACGGATCGGCAGCCGGCCCTGTAACTCGGGGATCAGGTCAGAAGGCTTGGAAAGATGGAATGCCCCCGATGCAATAAAAAGGATGTGATCTGTCTTTATGCTGCCGTGTTTAGTGGTGACGGAGCAGCCTTCGATAAGGGGCAAGAGGTCTCGTTGCACCCCCTCTCGGGACACATCAGCGCCACCGGATTCCCCGCGTTTTGCCACTTTATCGAGCTCGTCGATAAAAATGATGCCGTTTTGTTCGGCCGCTTCCAACGCTTCAGTTTTGAGGTCTTCCTGATTAACTAATTTGCCCGCTTCTTCTTCCCGGAGCACCTTCAAGGCTTCCCGGACAGGCATTTTTCGGGTCTTGCCGCCGCTTTTCATTGATGAGAAAAGCCCCTGGAGTTGCTGGGTCATTTCTTCCATGCCCGGTGGCGCCATAATATCGACAGCCGCGCCAGTGCCTCGGGTTTCTATTTCCACCTCGCGGTCATTCAAATCCCCTTCGCGCAATTTTTTTCGGAGTACTTGTCGCGTTCCTGCGTTGGCATCATCGCGTCCCGGGGGTAACAGTATGTCGAGCAGACGCTCTTCGGCAGCTTCCTCGGCGCGAAACTGTACGCGCTCGAAGGCACTCTCTCGATGCATTTTGACAGACGTTTCCACCAAATCGCGGATCATTGACTCAACATCGCGACCGACATAACCAACTTCGGTGAACTTGGTGGCTTCTACTTTAACGAACGGGGCGTTAGCTAACTTGGCTAAGCGCCGAGCGATTTCGGTCTTGCCGACGCCGGTTGGACCAATCATTAAAATGTTTTTAGGGGTGATTTCTGCGCGCAATTCGGGTTCAAGCTGGAGTCGACGCCAACGGTTGCGCAGAGCAATTGCCACCGCACGTTTGGCTTCCCCTTGGCCCACAATATGTTGATCGAGGGCGTGAACAATTTCGCGAGGCGTCATGGTCGACATGGCTTATCCCAGTGTTTCGATAGTGTGATGATGGTTGGTGTAGACGCAGATGTCGCCGGCGATCGACAGTCCGCGTTTGACCACGTCGGGCGCGCTCAGATCGGTCGTGTCGAGCATGGCACGGGCGGCTGCTTGGGCATAGGGCCCCCCTGAGCCAATGGCAATCAGATTATCCTCGGGCTCGATAACGTCGCCATTCCCGGTAATCACCAGAGAGGTCTGGGCATCGGCAACCGCAAGCAATGCCTCCAGCCTTCGAAGTGAGCGTTCGGAGCGCCACAGCTTCGCTAATTCCACCGCCGCTCGAGTTAGTTGACCCTGATACTTTTCCAGTTGCGCCTCAAACAGCTCAAACAATGTAAATGCGTCGGCGGTGCCGCCCGCGAATCCCGCTAGTACCTGATCACGGAACAGGCGTCGGACTTTACGCGCGTTACCTTTCATCACGGTGTTGCCCATCGATACCTGGCCATCGCCGCCAATGGCAACCACACCGTTTCGACGCACCGATAAAATGGTGGTTCCGTGGAACTGTTCCATAGTGACTCTCCTTGTCCAGCTAGACGTGGTGATGAATGAACGTAAGTTCAAGGTGTAGCGACGCGCAACCGGTGTCGCTTAAGTGCTGCCGCTCAGTTGGGGGTTCGTTTTAACAGCAGCGTATCGATGGCCTGTTGCTCGGTCATACTGCGCGCCCGAGCCATTTTGGAGCGGCTGTCGAAGGGTCCGATATACACCCTAAACCACGTACCCGAGGCGCTATCTGTCTGTTCAATACTTGCTTCCAGACCCAAAAGCGCCAGTTCTGCCCGGCGTTGATCGGCATCATTGCGCAAGCGAAAAGACCCCGCTTGCAACACATACTGAACCGCCTCTGCCGGGTCGTCTCGGAGTTCCGCTGGCTCCACATCGTCGGTCAGATTCAGCTCTTGATTCGGCAGTAATGTAAAGAACTTAAAGCGCGGTTCTTCGTGCTCTGGTGTTGGTTCCACATCCGTTTCATCGGCGACGGTTACCGGCTGCGAGGTGTCTCGCCCAAACTCCCAAAGTACAAAACCAGCACCCAAGACAATGCCGGCGACGAGACCAACAAAAAACCCCGCGACTTGCCCTTTGCTCAGGGTTGGCGGTCCCTCTTGTGCACCCCTGTGAGAGGCCCCAGAGCGCTTCGGTTGCTTGCGTGTGGCACTGTTACGCCGGTTGCTTGTGGCACTTTTGGTGGTGCGTGTATTGGCCATCACATACTCTCTGGCGCTGATACACCCAGTAGTGCCAGCCCGTTAGCAATAACCTGACGTGTTGCCTCTAACAGAGCCAGTCGAGCGAGAGATACCTCGCGGGCAGCTTCATCAATCACTTTGTGGGCGTTGTAAAAACTGTGTAACTCGCTGGCCACATCCCGCAAATAGTTGGCGATATCATGGGGCTCTAGGCGTTGCGCTGCGCCTGCGACCACTTCTGGAAAGCGCCCCAGCGTAAGGGCCAGCGTAAGTGCTTCGGATTCTTGCAAGCTATCGAGGTGCGCAAGCCCGGCCTCTGGTGTCCAATCACCGCCAAGCCCTAGCGCTTTTTGTTTGACGCTGCACACCCGCGCATGGGCGTATTGAATGTAGTACACCGGGTTTTCATTCGACTGGGACAGTGCCAGGTCTACATCAAAGGTCAATTGCGACGTTGCCGCTCTCGCAGACAGGAAGAATCGTGTGGCGTCGCGGCCGACCCAGTCAATAAGGTCGCGCAAGGTGACATAGCTACCGGCGCGCTTAGATAGTTTGACCTCAGCGCCGTCGCGCATCACCGTGACCATCTGGTGCAGGACATATTCAGGCCAGCCCGAGGGAATGCCCGCGTCAAGGCCCTGTAGGCCCGCTCGCACACGGGTGATGGTGCTGTGATGATCGGCACCTTGCTCGTTAATGACCCGCTCGAAACCTCGCTGCCACTTATTAAGGTGGTACGCCACGTCCGGTACGAAGTAGGTGTAGCCCCCCTCGCGTTTGCGCATAACACGATCTTTGTCATCACCAAAGGCGGTGCTGCGCAACCACAGAGCGCCGCCATCCTCATAGGTGTGGCCATTGCGTTCCAGGGCAGAGACCGCCTGTTCAACGGCGCCTTCACTGTAGAGGGAGCTCTCGAGAAAGTACTCGTCGAAAATGACAGCGAATGCTTTTAAATCCGCGTCTTGTTCGCGGCGTAGCCACGCCACTGCAAATTCACGGATATCGTCGAGGGCGTCGGCGTTGCCGCTTGCGGTGATCTCTCGATCGGCGGCACTGACCGACTCTTGTGCCATGAATGCATTGGCTAAATCGATGATGTAGTCGCCGCGGTAACCATCACTGGGCCAGTCCGGGTCCTCGGGGGTTTTGCCCAGTGCCCGCGCTTGAACTGAGAGTGCCAGGTTCTGGATTTGCTGGCCCGCATCGTTGTAGTAAAACTCCCGATGCACGGACCAACCGGTGGCAGTGAGCAGACGGCACAGGGAGTCACCGATCGCAGCACCTCGACCATGACCCACGTGCAGGGGTCCCGTGGGGTTGGCCGACACAAACTCCACCTGCACTTTGCGGCCTTGCCCAATATTACTCTCACCAAATTGATCACCGGCGGCCAACACATCGCGGATGGCTTGGGTATTGCTGGCTTGGCTCAAGAAGAAATTAATAAATCCAGGTCCCGCGATGTCGGTCCGGTCAATGAGCGAATTGGGAGGCAGTGCTGCCACCAACAGCGCGGCAAGCTCTCTGGGGGGACGTTTTGCCTGCTTGGCAAGAACCATAGCGATGTTCGTTGCCAAGTCCCCATGACTGGGATCTTTGGTGTGATCCAATTGGGGCGTGACCGCGGGCTTCTCGGGGAGCGTGCCATCGTCGACAAGCTTAGCGAGCGCAGTGAGTAACAGTTCTGTGAGTGCATCTTTCATGGGTAATAGGTCGGGTAGTCACTGCTGTGAGCACCTGCCAACGTGGGCTCCTCATGGTTGCATGATTTGTTGCATAGCGGCCCCAGTAATGGGCCTATTAACTTCGGGCGCGGATTATCCCTCGGGTGGCTCTGTTTTCACAGGGCAGCACGGAAAAGTGCACAATCCTAAATCGATTCAGCCGGGTCGATATCCATGGACCAGCGTAAGCCTTGGGGGCTGTTGCTGTGAACTGCTCGTTTTGCCAACTCCCGCGCCGCTTGCAGTACGAACGACCGCTGCTTACCGTGAATGATTAGATGACAGCGAAACAGGCCTGCTCGTCGCGCCATCGCAGCGGGTAATGGACCGATGAGCCGACACTGCTGTGGCTGATAGCTTTTGACGACTGACGCCAGAAAGTCCATCCCCTGTTGCAGCTGTCGGCTATCACAGCGCATCACTGCCAGCGCCCCCGATGGTGGCAGCGCCGCGTTAAGTCTGGTTTCAAGAATCTGCGTGGCTAGCTCGCCATAGGGCCGCTCGAGTACCTGTTTGATGATGGGGTGTTCGGCATGTCGCGTCTGGATGAAGACTCGACCGGGTAATGTGGCGCGCCCGGCTCTGCCAGCGACTTGGGTAAGCAATTGTAAAAGGCGCTCCTCACCGCGAAAGTCGGGGCTGAACAGCAGACTGTCAGCGTCAATGACCCCAACACAGGTTACCTTGGGGAAGTGGTGACCTTTGGTGATCAGCTGTGTCCCCAACACCACACAGGGCTCACCGGACTCAAGTTCAAGGGCCAAATGGGTCATTGCATGGCGTCCGGTCATCGAATCGCTATCGGCCCGAATGATACGGGTATCGGGTAACAGCGTTTGAAGTGCTAATTCGGTTTGCTCGGTACCCATGCCTTCACTGACTAAGCGTTTGCTGCTGCAGTCTGGACACTTAATAGGCAGTCCTTGCCGGTCATTGCAGTGATGGCAGCGCAGTGAAGGCGGCTTGCGATGCAGGGTTAGTCTCGCATCGCAGTGGATACAGCCGGCTACCCAGCCGCAGTCATGGCACATTAAGGTAGGGGCGAAGCCTCTCCGATTGAGGAACAGCAGTGCCTGTTGTCCCTGTGCAAGGGTCTCTTTAACGGCGCTAACCAGAGTGGGTGATAAACCGCCATGTAGATCAAGGCCCCGTATATCAATGACGGACTTTGACGGTTCCAGTGCACTACCAGCTCGTTCTTTAAGTGTGTGCAGGTGATAGCGACCCTGCACGGCGTTGTGCCAGCTTTCCAGACTGGGTGTTGCCGAGCCCAGCACAATGGGGCAGTCCAGTAATTGAGCGCGTTTTACCGCGGTGTCTCGACCCGAGTATCGAAAGCCGTCTTGTTGCTGAAATGACGCGTCGTGCTCCTCATCAACGATAATCAGGCCGGGGTTGTGAAGGGGTGCAAACACCGCTGAGCGGGTGCCGATGACAATGGCGGCGCTACCATCCCGTGCCATGGCCCAATGGCGATCTCGCTCACTATCAGCGAGCCCAGAATGGAGCACAGCGATAACGGGACCGAAGCGTTGCTCAAAACGCTGGATTATCTGCGGTGTTAAGCCAATCTCGGGCACCAGCACAAGGGCTTGTTGGCCTCTCTCAACCACATGGGCGATGCATTGCAGATAGACCTCAGTCTTGCCACTACCCGTTATGCCGTGCAGCAGATGGCAGGAAAAGTGACGCTGGGTCTGGTTGATGGCGGCAATAGCTGTCGCCTGCTCTCGGGTGGGGGGTAAATGGGGTTTTATCTGTATGGATGGTGGTCGCTTGATGTCACATGCCATCACTAAATGTTTGGCTATCAGCTCTCTGACCACCGCACGGCTTACCCCGGCCTGCTCAAGGGTCTCAAAGCTTTGGGGGCCTTTTTGCAACAGACGAAGACACAGGGCCTGTTTGGGCGCACGTCGCAATGCATGCTCTGGTAGACCCTTGCCCCTCTGATTCAGTTCGATGCCAGCTAAACCTGTGGGTGCAGGGGGCTCCCCCCTGCGCTCCCGGGGTGACAGGCCGCTAATGACCACTTCACCCAAGGGGTAGACGTAATAATGTGCCGCCCACTGCAGTAGAGCCAGCAGTTTGTCGTCAATTAGCGGGGTGGTGTCTAGGATTTCAGTGAGGGTGCGTAGTTTGTCCTCATGGTCAGAGTGTTGACTGGTGGAAAGCACCACCCCTATCACCGAGCGCCGTCCTAAGGGCACCCGGACGCGGGTGCCCGGCTGTAAAGGCCCCTCGACCACCGTTGGTTTGGCGTAATCAAGTGCCTCAAACAAGGGCGCCGGAACCGCGCAGTGGACAATGCCATTGGCTGGCGCTGACTGAGGATCTTGGGGGGGCAATGGCGACGCTCCGGGCACGTTGGCTACGGCCAAAAAATGGCTGTGGGCATCGAGATGATACTGGATGTCGACGCCGGGTTTTTGGGCTTGAATTTCATATTTGTTCTGGTACTCTTCGCGCTCTTTTTTATCGACGTCAGTGTTCTGGCGAGGACAACACCATGAAAGCAGAGATTCATCCGCGCTACGAAGCGGTCACCGCTCGGTGCAGCTGCGGTAACGAAATCAACACCCGATCAACCATCGGCGGCGATTTCACCATTGATGTGTGCAGCAACTGCCACCCTTTCTTCACCGGAAAGCAGAAAATTGTTGATTCCGGCGGTCGTGTAGACCGTTTCAACAAGCGCTTTGCTGGCCGAAGCTTAAAGAAGTAACCTACGCACAACCGAAAAAACGCCGGCCAAGCCGGCGTTTTTTTTGTCTGTCGAACGCCTTTGAGTATATCTGATGTCGCAACAGCTCATGAAAGACGCCCTGGAGTACCACGCCTTACCGGTACCGGGAAAGATCAGCATCGAACTCTCCAAACCCGCGAGTACCCAACGGCATCTAGCCATGGCTTACTCTCCGGGTGTTGCTGAGCCTTGCTTGGAAATAGCCCGCGACCCCGCCCTCGCATATCGATATACGGGCAAGGGTAATAGCGTTGCGGTTATCAGCAACGGCTCCGCAGTACTGGGCTTGGGTAACTTAGGTGCTTTGCCCAGCAAGCCCGTCATGGAAGGCAAGGCGCTATTGTTCAAACGCTTTGCGGATATCAATGCTATTGACGTTTTAGTGGATACCCAGGACGTGGATACCTTCGTGACCTGTGTTCGCGCTATTGCTTGCACCTACGGTGGCATCAATCTTGAAGACATCAAAGCCCCCGAGTGTTTCGAGATTGAGCAGCGGTTACAGGCGCTCTGTGATATTCCCATTTTCCATGACGATCAGCACGGTACTGCCATTGTCACTGCGGCCGGACTCATCAATGCTTTGGCAGTACAGGAAAAGGCCCTGAGCGACGCTACTATTGTGTGCTTGGGGGCGGGTGCCGCGGCGGTGGCGTGTATGAAGTTGCTCCTTGAAATGGGCGCCGACCCTAGTCGCATGCTGATGCTCGACAGACAGGGCGTTATTCACAGTGGTCGTGAGCACCTCAGTGAGCAGAAGGCGCTGTTTGCGGTCGATACCGACAAGCGTACCCTCGAGGACGCCATGGTCGATGCGGATGTCTTTATCGGCCTGTCGGGGCCCGACTTGGTGACACAAGACATGGTGCTGTCAATGGCGCCGCGTCCCGTTATTTTTGCCTGTTCAAACCCGCACCCAGAAATCCAACGCGAGCTTGCGCTAGCCGCTCGAAGTGACTTGGTGATGGCGACGGGACGATCTGATTACCCCAATCAGGTCAATAACGTGTTGGGTTTTCCCTTTATTTTTAGGGGCGCTTTGGACGTCCGCGCGTCCGCTATTAACGAGGCAATGAAAATCGCGGCGGTGCATGCGCTTGCGGAACTGGCCCGGGAGCCGGTGCCTGAGTCGGTACTTGATGCGTACAGCCTGGTCGAGCTGCAGTTTGGGCCCGACTATATTTTGCCAAAGCCCATGGACCCACGTTTGATGCCTATTATTGCCCCGGCTGTTGCCCGCGCAGCGATTGCATCGGGGGTCGCACGGGCGCCTCTCGATGAGGATTACGAAGAGCAGCTTTGGGGTGGTGTGGGCATGGGTGCCGATCGCAACTGGCGCTGAATTTCTTTTTCCTAGAATAAGCCTCTGAGTTCGTCGGTGCCCAGGGGCTGCTCATCGTCGCCGGACTCGGCCGGGATGAATTCTTCCAAGAAGTATTCGAACATACTGCCGTCGGGGGCGCCTTTAACGCGCAGGCCGCTGTTGCGATCTACCCGCAGTCGCACGACGCCCGGGGGCATTGGGTCGGCTGGCAGCTCTGGTCCCAATGCCTTAGCCATGAACTCTATCCAGATGGGCAGGGCGGCGGTCCCTCCGAACTCACGTCGCCCCAACAGACTGTAATCATCGAAACCGACCCAGGCAGTGGTCGCCAGCTGGCGATTAAAGCCCGAGAACCACGCATCCCGCGGTCCATTCGTCGTACCGGTTTTGCCCGCAATATCGCTGCGTTCGAGTACCCTTGCCCGTCGGCCGGTACCTCGGCTAATCACGTCACCGAGCATTGAACGCACGATGTAGGCAGCTCGCGGATCCATGACTTGCTGCGCCGGTCGAGCCGTCGACTCGGTGCTGCCACCGAGGATATCTTCCATGCGGGTTGGTTCCTCGTCGACGCGGTTACTTGGGGAGCTGCAGTCGGCGCAGGCGGTAAGTGGATCAGCCTGAAAAATAACGTCACCCTGAGCATTCTCGATGCGCTGAATGAGGTACGGCTCTATTCGATAGCCGCCGTTGGCGATGGTGGCGTAGCCGGACACGACCTCTAGAGGTGTGTAGGCGTGGGTGCCCAATGCCAGAGTCAGGTTGGCCGCCATGTCGCTGGTGTCAAATCCCAGCCCAGCGACATAGTCGACGAAGCGACGGACCCCTAGGCGCTGTAATACGCGGATTGAAACCAGATTTCGGGAAAAAGTAAGGGCGTCTCGCAAACGGGTCGGACCATAGAATCGGCCACTGTCATTCTCGGGACGCCAAATTTCGTCGTTGGATAAGTCATCGAGCACAATCGGGGCATCGTTGATCAGCGTCGCTGGGGTGATGCCCGACTCAAGCGCTGCCGCGTATAAAAACGGTTTGAAGTTTGATCCGGGCTGACGACGAGCCTGTGTTGCGCGATTGAATTTGGATAATTCGAAACCCATACCGCCGGATAGGGCTCGAATGGCACCGGTTTCGGTATCCACCGAGACCAGTGCGGCTTGCGCGCGGGGCACCTGCGATAAGCGCCACTGGTTACCGCGCCGCTCTATGCGCACCATGTCCCCTACCGCCAAAAGCTCATCGACGCGAGATACCGGCGCGGTGAGGTTCTCGGTGCGATAGCGGCGAATTTTCGACAGGTCATTCTGCCAGCTTAGACGCCGGAGCTCCCCTGACTTATCGATAACATTGGCACCTTGAAGATCCACCCCAGTCACAATGGCCGGTGGTAGTCCTGCAATGATTGGCATATTGTCGAGGGCTGCGAGCCAGCGTTCCAAACGCTCCTCTGCGCTCTCGTCATCCTTGGGCGGTAGTCGTCGCTCCGGGCCGCGCCAACCATGACGTCGGTCGTAGGTTTTTAGGCCATTAACCAAGGCATCACGGGCGGCCTCTTGGAGCTCCGCGACAACGGTTGTGTGGACTACATAGCCGTCACTGTAGGCGTCGTTACCAAATAGCGACAGCATTTCTTGGCGGACCATCTCGGCGACATAGTCCGCTTCAACCTCTACCAGCAGACCGTAGTACGCCGCTGTGACCGGCTCTGCAATGGCTGCATCTCGCTCGATATTTGAGATAAATCCCAGCTTTGCCATTCGGCCGAGTATCCAATCCCGTCGCACTTTGCCCGCCTCGGGGTTGCTGAGGGGGTTGTTATTGGATGGCGCTTTAGGCACTCCGGCGAGCATAGCCAGTTGCGCAAGATTCAGATCCTTTAGTGATTTGCCGTAGTAAGTCTGGGCTGCCGCCTCGAAGCCGTAGGAGCGATGGCCGAGGAACACACGGTTGACATAGAGTTCAAAAATTTCTTGTTTAGTCAGTGCCCGCTCGATTTCGAGGGATAGCAGTATTTCGTTGAACTTGCGTAAGAAGGTGCGTTCTAGGGACAAAAAATAGTTTCTCGCCACCTGCATGGTAAGCGTACTACCGCCCGAGCGCTTCTGACCGGTGGTTACCAGTTCGGCAACAGCTCGCCCAAGACCCAAAAGGTCGACACCCCCATGCTCGAAAAACTGATCGTCTTCAGCCGCCAGTAATGCGTCTACGAAATGTTGGGGTATTTCATCAAACTGCAGAGGTTGCCGTTTTTCCTCGCCAAACTGGCCCATGAGTTTGCCGTCTGCACTCAGAATGCGCAGAGGCGTCTTGAGCCGCACATCCCTCAGGGTTTCCGCCTCTGGTAAGTTCGGGCTTAGGTATAAATAGAGACCCGCCAACCACCAGACAGCGGCGCAGCTAGTGATTAGCGCAGCGATCAGTAATGTTCGGGTATGTCGCAACTAACGTCTCCCAGAGCAGTGAGTTTGGGTGGGGCTTTGCAGCGTGAGGGGGATTGTCGCCGTCTGCGCGTAAAAATACTGCGTCAAAGTGACCTTTTTCGGTACATATGTTGCAATAACAGCATTAGAAAGACGTAGTATAGCCGCTGACGTCACCATAAGGGCTATTCAGCTTGTATAAGGATCAACCAAGGGCGCGCCGTGTTTGGCCTGTTAGGTAAACGAAAACGACCACAGATGCTGGGTATCGATATTAGCTCGACGACGGTCAAGCTAATTGAGCTCACCCGAGTCGGCCATCGTTTTCGGGTCGAGGCCTACGCCGTGGCGTCGTTACCCCAAGACGCCGTGGTGGAAAAGGCGGTCAATAACATCGAAGACGTGGCCGCTGCTATACGTAGCGTCCACAGTCAGGCGCGTACCAAGAATAAGCACGTGGTATCAGCGGTTGCCGGGTCTTCGGTGATCACAAAAGTACTATCGATGCCAGCTGGCCTCAACGATGAAGATCTTGAAACCCAGCTGACCTTCGAAGCCGATCAATACATCCCATACCCCCTCGATGAGGTTGCTCTCGATTTTGAAGTTCAAGGTGCCACCGCCGGGCGCACCGATATGGTTGATGTGCTGCTAGCCGCCTGCCGACGTGAAACCATAGACGCCCGGGTTGATGCCCTCGAAGCTGCGGGTTTGGTGCCCAAGGTGATGGACGTTGAAGCCTATGCCATGGAGCGGGCATTTGAGCTAGTCAAGCCCCAGGCGGATATCGACGATCGTTCTACGGTGGCGATTGTCGATATCGGTGCCACCATGACGACCTTGTCGGTATTGCATCGGGGTAAAACCGTCTACACCCGGGAACAATTTTTCGGTGGCAAGCAGCTTACTGATGAAATTATGCGCCGCTATGGTTTGCCCTTAGAGGAAGCGGGTTTGGCCAAAAAGCAAGGTGGCTTACCCGATGACTACGAGACCGATTTGCTGAACCCGTTTCGGGAGGCGGTGGTGCAGCAGGTAGCCCGCTCGCTACAATTTTTCTTCTCCAGTAGTGATTTCAATGGCGTGGACCACATTTTCCTAGCTGGCGGTGTGGCGGCTATGGATGGTTTGTCCGGGTTGGTGGCTGAGCGCTTGGGCAGTCCTGTGAGTGTCGCCAATCCGTTTGCAGAGATGACGATTGGTACCCGGGTTAATGCCGTAGCACTCAACAGTGATGCCCCAGCTATGATGATCGCCTGTGGTCTGGCTTTGCGGAGCTTCGACTGATGGCAAAAATTAATTTATTACCTTGGCGTGAGGAGCTGCGTGCCGAGCGCAAAGTTGAGTTTTTAACAGCTTTAGGGGTAGTTACCGCCCTCGCTATATTGGCACTGATGGCCATGGATCAGCTGACCAGAGCGGATATAAACCACCAGCAGGCACGCAACCAGTATCTGCAGCAGAACATCGTGCAGCTCGACCGACAAGTCGCTGAGATTCGTGATTTGCAGAAGAAGCGCAGTCAGCTGATTGACCGAATGCGGGTGATTCAGGAATTACAAGGTAATCGGCCCATCATTGTGCGAGTGATGGACCAGTTGGTGCGCACCGTGCCGGACGGGGTTTTTTACACTCAGCTCACCACCCGCGGCGGCAAAATTGCCATTAAAGGTGTGGCGGAATCCAATAACCGCGTATCCAGTTTGATGCGTCAGCTCGATGCCTCGGATTGGCTTGAAGAGCCTAACCTCGATGCGGTTCGCGCAGCCCCCGAGTATGGTCTCCAAGCAACCACGTTCAATCTGACCGTCGCTATTCAGTTACCTGAACCTGAGGACGAGGGCTAAAGATGGCGTTTGTTGACACATTGAAATCCCTTAACGAATTCGACCTCGCTGATCTCGATTTTGAGAACATTGGCAGTTGGCCCGTTGCAGTAAAGGTAGTTACTGCTGTTTTACTATTTCTGTTCGTGATGGTCGGCGGGTATTACTACCATGTTGAAGGGCTGCAAACGAACTTAGCAAACGCTGAGCAACTAGAAATTACCTTGAAACGGGATTTTGAAAAGAAAGCCTTTGAAGCGGCTAACTTACAAGCATATGAGCGGCAGATGGTCGAGATGGAAGAAAGCTTTGGCGCCCTCGTCAGTCAGCTGCCCAGCGATACAGAGGTACCCGGTTTACTCGAGGACATCACCAACAAAGGTGAGTTAAATGGTCTGACCATAAACACCATTGACTTGCTGGAAGAGCGGCCCCAAGAGTTCTACGTCGAGCTACCGATTCAAATCAATGCGGTCGGCTCATACCATGACCTAGGCGCATTTATTTCTGGCATGGCGGGTCTGCCACGTATTGTGACATTGCACGATTTTGAGATTGTGGCAGAGGGTAACGCCACGAATATGCTGAAGATGAATATTCTGGCCAAAACCTATCGTTATCGCGATGGAGACAGCGATGGTTAAGGCCGTGCACACACGTATCTCTGCGCGCTCGATCTTTATCTCGTTTTTATTAGGGATGATGGTTGGTTGTGCGTCTGAAGATATGTCCGATCTCGATGCATTCATGGAAGAGAAGCGTGCCAGGCCCGGTGGTGTGATTGAGCCCATCCCCGCATTTAAAGCCTACGAAGCGTTCGCCTATGCGGCGACTACCATGAGAAGCCCCTTTGATCGACCGGTAGAGGTGCGTGAAGTGCGCCAGCTAAACACGCGTTCAGCGGTGCGCCCCGATGTCAATCGCAGCAAGGAATTTCTAGAGCAGTTCACCCTTGATTCCCTTCAAATGGTGGGCCGTCTAGAGCGCGATAATCAGATTTGGACACTCATCAGAGACCCCGAGGGTGGTATTCACCGGGTTCAAGTTGGAAATTTTCTTGGGCGTGATCACGGTCGTATTGTCGATATGGGCACGACCTTTGTTGCTGTCGTGGAAATTGTGTCCGATGGCACGTCAGATGGTTGGGTCGAACGACCTCGAACCATTGAGCTGACGGCACCGTGAGTCGGAGAACTGAGTTAATGGAGAAAGTCCGCATGAACACTCTGTTACGGCTGCGTCAGGCCGGACTATGGCTGTCGTTACTGGCGGCGCTGCCTGCTGTTGCGGCCCCCACCATTGAAGACATTGCCTTCAGCTCTCAGCCCGGGAGCAAATTTGAAGTGCGACTGCGCTTCAATGAGGCACCTCCGGCCGATATGGCCGCCTACACGAT
>CAJXNM010000042.1 GCA_913057135.1 uncultured Halieaceae bacterium | reverse complement strand
TTCGGGTGCAAATTCGCATCCCCTAAATAGCGGCTGTTACGATGATCTCGATTAATTTCCTCGACGGTGTCGGCATTGCGCGCCCACAGGGTGACATTGACGTTCCGGCTGATCAGACTGGCTACTGTGGTGCCCCAGCTACCACCGCCGATTACTGCGAAATTATAATTCTGCACGTACCGCGTCCCTCGTTGTTGGGGTTGTACGCGACGCTATCGAGGTCGCGCGACACACTTCTACCCGACGCACCAACGCTTGTAACTGTTGCTGCTGCTGTTGTCGTTGGGCATAGACGTCTGCATTGTCGCTGTTTGTTAGCCCTCGTGCAGTGAATACTGTCCACGCATTTTTGAATAGCAGTTTCCCCATTGATGCTTCGCTGGCGACACGACGCTGTAGGTAGGCCTGCCTGCCATAGTTCATACACCGCTCGATAAAGTCGTTTTCGTCTACGGTTTCATGGGGTTTAAGATCAAGCAGCAAGTCGGCCCCAAGACTGTAACTCTCAACAAATATTTGCAGCACCATATGAGCCGCTTGGGGCGACATGCTAAGCAGCAGTTTACGGGCCCCTTTGGCGCCCTTTTGCAGTTCTTCTTGCCACGATGGCGAGATACGATTGAGCTCTTCGATAATCTCACCGTGGAATATGTCAGTCGGTGGATAGAAGAACTCAAACTTGAATAAATCC
Organism: uncultured Halieaceae bacterium; assembly: GCA_913057135.1. Taxonomy (GTDB): domain Bacteria; phylum Pseudomonadota; class Gammaproteobacteria; order Pseudomonadales; family Halieaceae; genus Luminiphilus. Next base: position 20,673 of record CAJXNM010000042.1, on the reverse strand, counting down.
CTGAGTTCGTTGACTTCGCGCCAGAATAAATCAGAGCCATCGCCGTCACGGGCGTCGTGGTCGCTGAGGGCAATCAGGGCCAGTTCGATAATCGCTTTGTTCACGAAGTAGTGGACAATCGTGTTTCGGTAGTAACTTGCTACCGCCGCCCTACCCGCTGCTACCCCATAAACGGTCGCCGGTCCGCCGTCGAATCGAGTGAGTATGTTTTCATCGATCATCAGTTGTAACAGCTTATCGATACCCGCTTCATGCTGCCGATCGAAGTCGAGGGACATGCGCAAGGATCGCTCGCGAGCCCAGGTCACAATTCGATCAACTTCCTCGCTAACTTCGGTTTCGGTCAGCGCCCGAGGGTAGACCCCTAACAGCGCCATACAGACCACCGCCGGGTAGGTGATGGGGGTGACGCGATTGGCCTCAACGGCTACCTGAAACGCAATTTTCGACAGGGCCAGTCGATCATCGGGTGCCGGCGCCTCGGCAAGTACCACAGGCTCACCAAAGTCCACATAAATCTTGCCCATGGGCCGGGCGAGACTTCGTACGTAACCTATTAGCCAGCGCAAAGATTCAGGGGCTTTAGGTACACCCGCCTGCTCTTTGGCGTATTCCTCGGCATCTCTGATTAAATCGTATGACACGGTCACCGGAATGATGTGCACGTTTTGTGCATCACTGTTATAGCAGCCCTCTAAGACATATTTTAAAACGCCGTATTTGGGCGGCATCAACTTACCCAAACGCGATCGAGTGCCTTCAAATGACCAGGTCAACGGAAAACGCTTTTCCATGAGGTAGCCGATGTACTGACGTAACGCGGCTTTGTAAGCCTCGTTGTCACTGAATGAGCGCTTGATAAAGATTCCCCCTGCTCTGCGCACCAAAAATCCGAGCAAGGGAATATTGAGATTGGCACCACCAAAGAAATGAGGCACCGGAAAGTCGTTGTCGAAAAGTATTTTGGGTACCACAAAGCCATCGATATAGGTTTTGTGGGTCCAAAGCAGCGCCGATGGGTGATGACGCACAACGCTTCGAATACGCTCAAGGTCATCCGCTCGATAATACAGCTTGGGTTCGTATCCCAGTCCGAGGCAGAAGTTACAGAACTTCATCCAGACATCGAGCCAGAAACTGGTAGGAATCGAGATCATTTCACCGAAGTAGTCGTCGACCTCACGCATGACGGTCGAGCGCGTCACCTCCCGGCTTTCGGCAATGGCGTACAGCTGTTCTTTAAAGACTTGATTGTTGCGCAAGCTTTGGGCCACATAGCGCGGTACTTTATAGCGCCCGCCGCGTAATCGGCGCTCAGCCATATCAAGCACGATGGCCGCTTGGCGCGCCACAAACACCGCAAAATCCTCCTGATGCTGGTGAGGGTGCAGCGCGTACTGATGCGTGTACCGTTCGGCCATGGTGCTTTGCTGGGCGGGTGCTCCGGCAATTAAATGCACGCGATCTGGCTGTGTGCGCAGGATATGTTGCGCTCGCCACCGGCCAGGGTTGCGATTGCCGCGCATTAAATCCGATAGCCGAGGCCCGGTCTCGAGGGCGTTGGCGTCGGGCATCCAAGCGACACGCAGGGGCGCTACTACCCAGTTTTCAGGGGCGTCTAAAAGCCGCCTTAAAGGTTGCTGTACGATTGGTTTGCGATCATCTCGCAGCGGCAGTATCAGGCGAGCGTACTGACGCCCCACCGGTTGGTGTTGATCGATCCAGGTCTCGAGTAGCTGTTGTTCGACGCTGTTACTCGCATCGAGTAAAAACAGAGTGGGCCCTGCACCCGAAGGCCAGGGCGATGCCGCCATTTTGTCTGCCAGCTGCGTGTAGCGCATTGGCATTTAACCCTCAGATAAGCGCTTTGGCCTAACCGCAGATGACTTGCTGGTTTTTCGTTTCGCGGTGCCGCTCTTAGCAGGTGTTGTTATTGTGGCCGAAGCCTTCGGGGCTCGGCGGGTTTTCGCGGTTCGGGTGTTTGCTTTGCGTTTTGTTTTGGTTGGTTTGGTCTCACTGGCCTCAGCTGTCTGGCCAGTTGAGGGCGCCTTTTTGCGACCTCGTGACGATGGGTTCTCGGGCTTCATGTCGTCAGGGATGGCTTTGCTGGCGGCGATCATTTCCTGGGTTGACTGTGTGGGTTGACCCAGCGTGGCGAGGAACAGGTTGCGAACCTCTGCTACCTGTTCATTCATATTGGCCGCTGTCCACTGGCTGGTATCGACCGGTGGTAATACATCGATACGAACCTTACCGGGGCGGAATAAGAAATCGCCCTTGGGCGCAATATCACTGGCGTTATGGATAACGATGGGAACGATGGGGACCCCAACTTGCATGGCTATGTGAAAGCCGCCTTTCTTGAAGGGAGCCAGCTTGCGCGAGGGAGTGCGAGTACCTTCGGGTGCTATCACCAGGGATTTTCGTTGTTCGCGCATGGCGGTGACCAGGGGCTTCATGGATTCGATGGCTCGCTCTCTATCCGAGCGGTCAATGAAGATTGTGCCTGCGTAGCCCATGACCTGACCAATAACCGGCATGCGCTTAATTTCTTTTTTGCCCACCGCTACCACATCCCGCCGCACCAGGCTGGCCATAATGGCAACGTCCGCCTTGCTCTGATGGTTGAACATAAATACTGCGGGCCTGTGGCTCCACAAATGTTCCTCGCCGTGTACCTCTAAGTCTAGGCCGATGAGTGCATTACAGGTATCGGCGAATAGCGATATAGAGAAATTGACCGAGTCCCTTTTGGAGCCGGTGAGAGCATAGATGGGAAGACCCGCGGCAAAACTCCCCACCAGCGAGCTGGTGGCCCAGACCGATCGCATAAAACGCTCTATGGTTACTTTGCCGCGACTGTCGAAGCTGGCACTGGGCCAATGCCGCTGCTCAGTGACGGTTTTTAGGCGCTTCCGAGGGTTCAAGGTTACTGGCTTGCCGACCCGCTCAAGTAATTGGATGTCATCGATACTGTCTGAGTAAAAGAAACTCTTGTCGAGGTCAGCGCCGGTGTCCGAGGCCAGTGATTCAGCGGCTAGGACTTTCCCTTCGCCAAATACCGTGGGTTTGACTACAGCGCCGGTAAATTTATCGTCGACCACTTCTAGCTGGGTGCAGTACACACGATCAATGCCCAAATCCGCCGCGCTGGGTTCTACCTGGTACGGCGTCGCCGAACTAATGATGGCGACCGTGTGTCCTTTAGCCTGGTGTGCCTCGATAAGGCGTCGGGTCTCCGGGTAAATAAGTCGCGCAATTTTTCGACGAAACAAGCCCTCGCTATTGCTGCGGTAGTCAGCCTCTGAGCGGCCCGCAAGGTATTGGGCATGCACGGCCATCAGTGCTGAAAAACCCATATTACCCAGACCGAAGCTGGCGAGCGCTCGGGTCATCTGCGCCAATTCCTCGAGGGATAGTTCTCGCTGTATCAGGGCGTCTTGCAGGAATACGGTGGCTGAGTAGCCAGCGATAATGGTGCCATCGAAATCAAATAAGGCGGCGGTGCCGGGGCCTGGTTCGCTGGACTCGATTTCCGCCAGCAGCTTGTCGATGGTCACGGGCGCGTCTCCCTCATGTGCGTCCACTGCAATGGTTGCCATTATTAGCGCAACCTTCGAGACAACATACACGGCACCGAATAGTCGAGCAATGGACCGATAGTGCACTTTCATTTGCTAAAGCCACTATTCTTTTTTTACGAAACAGTTACATTCCGTTGATCTGACAACCGTCCATTTTTTCACAAGAGGACACTATGGACTTTGGCGCCCTCGTTCTTATACCCACCCTCTGTGTTTTGGTGCTGGCAATTTGGAGCCATCGCACCCTTGAGTCAGTCATCGTCGGCGCTATCGTGGCATTCCTGATGATGGATGGCTGGTCGTTTATCGATCGTTTGGCCGCGGTGACCACCGAAGTGTTAATGGATGAGGTTACCGCTTGGGTGGTGTTGGTGTGTGCCCTGTATGGCAGCTTTATTGCCCTGCTGGTGAAAGGGGGAGGATCCCATGTCTTCGGGCGCTTACTCACCCAGCGCTTGCAAGGCAAACGCTCGAGCCTGCTGGCCACGTGGTTCATGGGGATGGCTATATTCCTAGATGACTATCTCAACTCACTGACCGTCGGCGCCACGATGAAGTCGGTTACCGACCGCTTCAAAACCTCCCGGGAGATGTTGGCGTACGTGGTCGATTCCACCGCTGCCCCCATGTGCTTGTTAATACCGGTTTCGAGTTGGGGCGTTTATTTTGCCGGCTTATTGGAAAAAAACGGTGTTGCCGAGCCGGGCGCAGGTATTGCCCTATTCGTTGCCTCCATTCCCTACATGTTTTACCCGCTCTTGGCTATTGTCCTTGTGCCTCTGGTGATTCTGGGCATTGTGCCTCTCATCGGGCCCATGAAAGCTGCCGAAATACGGGCAGAGACCACCGGCGATTTGGGTGTTTTCGAGGATCCCGCCCTCACCGTCGAAACATCGGAGCGAGCCAACCTATCGGTATTCTTTTTACCCATTGTCGTCTTGTTGGTTTTCACGGTGTTGCCCACTGTCGACTTACTTCGGGGTGTGATGGTCGGCGTGTTATTCACGGTGGTGCAGTACGCTGTCATGCGCATAATGCCTCTGACCACCATCCTCGATACCTGCGTCGAAGGTCTGAAATCGATGGTGCCAGTATTGTCGATGCTGCTGGCACTGTTTGTATTTGTTGAGGCGAATAACGCCATTGGATTGACCAGTTACGTGATAGACGCCGTTACTCCCTATATGAGCGCTGCGCTGCTGCCGGTTTTGTTATTTGTGACCATTGCCGTGGTGTCCTATACCACGGGGTCCAATTGGGGTGTTATCGCCATTGCCATGCCGGTAGCGTTTCCCCTCGCCCAAGCCCTAGACGTGAATATGCCCTTGGTGGTGGGTGCACTGTTATCGGCAAGCGGTTTTGGCAGTCACGCCTGCTTTTATTCTGATTCCACGGTACTGAGCGCTCAAGGGGCGGGCTGTCGGACCTACGATCACGCTGTGACTCAGCTGCCCTATGCCTTGATGGGCGCCGGCGGTGCCGCACTCTTTTATTTGCTGGCTGGCATCGTCTTGTAGATCCATCAGATGCCATGTGGTGCGCGCCCGTGAGCTGTTTTGCGCATGCGCCACTGTCTCGCTGCTCAATGGGCGTTATATGAAAAGTAGGCACACTAATTGCTGTGTATGAGCTAACCGCCAACGCTAAAGAACAACACTATGGTTGCACCACCGTTGACTGATCCTGTGCTGATGCCAAGTCCCGCACAGTGCGCTGAATTTTTACAGCGACACCGGCTGTCAACCTTATACCTCGATACAGCTCAACGTTGGTTTATGCCACTGGCCCAAGCTATTTGGCGCCGACGACAGCAGCAGGGTGGCCCACTGTTAGTGGGGCTCAATGGTTCACAGGGTTCCGGTAAGAGCACCTTAGCCGCGTGGTTATGCCTTGTGCTCAGGGGCGCAGGCTTAACAACGGTCTCGGTATCGTTGGACGATTTTTATTTAACCCGGGCCCAGCGTCAGACCTTGGCCGAGATGGTTCATCCGTTACTGGCAACAAGGGGTGTGCCCGGTAGCCACGATACAGCGTTGATGGAAAGCACACTGCATGGGCTTCTGGGTCGAGACGAGCCATCAAGCCGCACCGTTTTGGTGCCATCCTTCGATAAGTCCCGGGACGACCGCACCGATGAAGTGCATTGGCATCGTATTGGTGCGCCAGTTGACGTGGTGATTTGGGAGGGGTGGTGTTTGGGGGCCGTGGCGCAACCGGCGTCAGCGTTGGCGGTAGCGGTTAACGACTTAGAAGCCCAGGAGGATCCCCAGGGCGTCTGGCGACGGTATGTCAACAGCGCGCTGGCCACCGATTATGAGCCGCTTTTTACGCAGGTTGATTATTGGGCCATGCTGAGGGCGCCCGGGTTTGAAACGGTCTATCGGTGGCGCCTTGAGCAGGAGCAGAAGTTAGCGCAACAGGTCCAGGGGCAGTCCGCACCTGGCTTGATGTCAGCTGCCGACATTGCTCGTTTCATCGGGTTCTATCAGCGTCTCACCGAGGTCTGCCTCGCGACGCTTCCCGAGCACGTGGACTGGTGTTGCCGACTCGATGAAAACCGCCGCGTACAGTCTTTTAGTCAGTGTCCGCGGCTACGCCGTGCTGATACAGGGAGCCACCGATGACCCGTTTTTTGATCGTAACCGACCTCGACGGTTCCTTGCTGGATCATTACACCTATAGTGCTGCCCCCGCCATGCCGCTATTGAAAGAGTTACACGAAAGTGACGTGCCCGTGGTGTTGTGTAGCAGTAAAACCCGCGCTGAGATGAAGCAGTTGCGGCGGCGACTCGGTTTGTCGACCCCCTATATTGTTGAAAATGGCGCAGCGGTTTTTATTCCCTCAGAGGGCTCGTTTAAACGTCCCAAAGACACCGAATCCGTTGAAGGCGACTGGTGTCATCGGTTCGGGCCCGGGCGACGACATTGGTTGAATTTACTCGAGACACTGCCGAGCAAACTGGATAACAGCTGGCGCGGTTTTTCTGATTTGACTATTCACCAGATAGCCGATTTCACTGGCTTGTCCAAAGACGACGCTGCACTGGCTGCTGCCAGGGAATTTGGCGAGCCGGTGCAGTGGCTGGGTACCCCTGCAGAGCAAGAGCAGTGGTGTGCCTGGCTAGAGGAGCGGGGCGCCAAGATACTGCGTGGCGGGCGCTTTTTACATGTGGCTGGCCCCTGGGACAAAGGTATGGCCTTGCAATGGCTGCGGGATGCCCTCGCCGCTGCGCCTAGCGATTCTGTGGCGGAGCAGGAACCTCTAGTGACCATTGCGCTTGGGGACAGCCACAATGATATCGCGATGCTAGAAGCCGCCGATTATGCCGTGGTCATTCGCTCCCCTGTGCACCCGCCACCACCGGTATCTGGGCAGCACCGGGTGTATGTCACCCGTGCCACCGGCCCCTTGGGTTGGGTGGAAGGTATTCGCCACTGGCAGCAACAGCTTTCTTTTTAGCAACTGGGACACATTTCATGGCTGATTTTCATCAGAATGGCATTATCACGACCCTGCATAATCTGGGTGCAAGAGACCTCGATGAGATCGAAGCAGAGTTAACCCGCTTTGGTTTGCGTCGTCCCTTGGGTCTGATACTGCCATCTTTGTATTCCGAGCTGCAGACCAAGGCATTGCCCAAGATCGTGGGCGATCTTACTCGAGTGCCCTACCTTTCTCAGATTGTTGTGGGTCTGGACCGCGCCGATGCGGACCAGTACCGAGAAGCACTCAAATTTTTCGCCCAATTCCCGCAGCACCATCGGGTATTGTGGAATGATGGCCCCCGGTTGCGCGCCATCGATGCGGAGCTCGAGGGGCTGGGTTTGGCGCCGCCGGAGCCGGGTAAGGGACGCAATGTCTGGTATTGCATGGGCTACACCCTGGCGACTGGTAAGGCGGAGTCTGTGGCCATGCACGACTGCGACATTCTTACCTATGACCGGTCATTATTGGCGCGCCTAATTTATCCGGTGGCCAACCCCTTGTTTAATTATGAATTCTGCAAGGGCTATTACGCGCGTGTGGCCAACGGTCAGATTAACGGTCGGGTGTCGCGCCTGTTGGTGACACCGTTGATTCGAGCCCTCAAGCGGGTTCTCGGGGAGACCCCTTTCCTGAACTATCTCGACAGTTTTCGCTACATATTGGCCGGTGAGTTCGCCTTTCGCCGGGATGTTTTAAACGATATCCGCATTCCCAGTGACTGGGGTCTCGAGATTGGCGTCTTGAGTGAAATGTATCGGAACTACAACAACAACCGGCTCTGTCAGGTTGATATCGCAGATACCTACGACCACAAGCATCAAACCTTGTCGTTAGAGGATCAGCGAGCCGGATTGTCGCGGATGTCCATTGATATTGCGAAAGCGCTCTTCAGGAAGTTAGCCACACAAGGACATGTATTCTCGGCGGAAACATTCCGTACCCTCAAGGCCACCTATTTCCGCATTGCCCTGGACTTTGTTGAGACCTATCGCAATGACGCCATCATGAATGGTTTGGAGTTCGATATTCACAAGGAGGAGAAAGCGGTGGAAATGTTCGCCCGCAATATTATGGATGCGGGCAAAGTGTTTCTGGAACGCCCCATGGAAACCCCTTTCATTCCGAGCTGGAACCGGGTTGTGAGTGCGGTGCCCGATATTTTCGAGCGATTATCCGCTGCGGTTGAGGAAGATAATCGGGACTACGCGCCCTTGTAATTGGAGTACCCATGCAAACGGGATTACGACAGCGTTTGATCCATCAGTTGGATCTGATTTACGGCGATGTACCCGGCATCGAGGCTAGTGACTTGATTGCCGATCGCCTTTTGGAGCTGATGCGGCTCGACGACAGCACCCCTACCCCCGAGCCCCACTGTAACTTATGGGACCAGCGCGATGTGGCTGTCATTACCTATGGTGATACTGTCGTTCGATCGGGGGAGCGTCCGCTACAAACCCTGTGTCAGTTTTTAGATGAGCAGGTACAGGGATTGGTGTCCTGTGTGCACGTGCTGCCTTTTTTTCCCTGGACCTCCGATGACGGCTTTGCCGTGCTCGATTATTCCAGTGTTAACGAAGCCTTAGGTAGCTGGGACGATATTGAGCAGATCGCCGCGCACTACCGATTGATGGGCGATCTGGTGATCAATCACTGCTCGAGCCGCAGTCCATGGTTTGAGAACTTTAAAGCGGGAGTTGATCCGGGGCGGGACTATTTTATGACCGCATCTGTGGATGATGACCTCGATAATGTCGTGCGACCCAGAACATCACCCCTGCTGATGCCAGTTGAGACGCCCCTCGGTACGCAGCATGTCTGGTGCACCTTTAGCCATGATCAGGTTGACTTCGACTTCCGCAATCCGGCGGTGCTCGAGGAATTCGTAAAGATTATGCGTTTGCACTTAGATAAGGGAGTGCGCGTATTTCGACTCGATGCGGTGGCGTTTTTGTGGAAGCAAATCGGTACCCCCTGTATTAATTTGCCTCAGACTCACGAAATTATCCGATTGCTGCGAACATTGGTCGAGCACGCCCAGCCCGACTGTCTCATTATTACGGAAACCAACATACCGAACCGCGAGAACTTAACCTACTTTGGTAACGCCAATGAGGCCCATGCCATTTACAACTTCTCGCTGCCACCACTGCTGGTATACACCCTCATCAGTGGTAACAGCCGCTACCTGAGTCAGTGGTTAATGACCATGCCCCCCGCCCAAAATGGCACCACCTATTTCAACTTCATTGCCTCACATGACGGCATTGGTATGCGACCTGCGGAAGGTCTGCTCGCCGATGAGGAAATCGATGGTTTTCTCGACGCTATGCAGCGCTTTGGGGGTCTGCTGTCCTGGCGCGCTGATGCCGGAGGCCGCAAAAAAGTCTATGAAGTCAATATTGCCTTGTTCGATGCCTTACAGGGCACTCTCGAGGGCTTTGATGAGTATGCGTTAGAGCGGTTTATCTGTGCCCATGCTGTTATGTTGGCGCTTGAAGGGATACCCGCCTTTTACATTCATAGTTTGTTGGGTACACGCAACGATCACCGTCGGGTGGAACATACGGGCCATAACCGCTCAATTAATCGGAGCCAGTGGCACTACGATGAGTTGGTGGCTTTATTGAGCAACACCGAAGGTCATCATCGCCAGGTGCTCGACCGACTGCGACAGCTCATTGGCTTGCGTCGTGAGCAACCCGCATTCCACCCCAACGCTACCCAGTTTACCTTGCAGATGGGCGAGGGCTTATTTGGCTTCTGGCGTCAGAGCATGGATCGGCGCCAGAGTATTTTTTGCATCTTTAACATCAGTAGTACCGATCGCCCCCTCAATTTGGGGGATATCAACTTGGTACTGACAGACCAGTGGCACGATCTGATCAGTGGTCAGTGGTTTACTGAGGGTAATGAGACGCTGGTGCTGAGGCCTTATCAGGCGGTGTGGATAAGCAATGGTGAGGCGGGCCAGCGAAGCTGATGCGACTCACCTGAAATAGCGAAACAGACGGCGCCAGCCTGATACCTGCGGCTGAGTACTCGTCTCTGGTTCATCCTCATCGGGCATCGGTGTGGCACTGCCGGCTGCCGACCGGATGACCGCGGCGCGGCGCTGCCAGTCCTCCAGCCACTGGGGCACCAATGATGCGGGCATGGGAGCGCCCGAAAAGTGACCTTGGCACACTTGGGCGCCCGATGCCTGCGCTTGGCGCCAGTCATCAATGGTTTCTATCCCTTCCGCCACCACCGCAAGCCCCAAGCCTAGACCGATACTGGCGCTGTTATCGAGGATTACCCGTTTATCTGCTTGCCGATGCGCCTCGGTGACGAAAGCCCGATCAATTTTAAGTTCGGTGAAGGGCATTTGGTTGAGTTGCGACAGCGATGAATAGCCTGTGCCAAAGTCATCTATCGCTACCCCTAGTCCCATCTGTCGCAAATACGAGAGGTTGGCCAGCAACAATGGCATGTTTTTGCTCACCCGAGACTCGGTAACTTCAATGATAAGACCTTGGGGTTGTACACCGGTGGCGTCCAGTTCAGCGCTAATCCAGTCGACGTAATCCTCGGATTCCAGATCGTCGACAGAGGTATTCACCGAGATATGCCAGTGTTTGCCTTCCTGTTGCCAGATGGCGAGTTGTGCCAGTACTTGGCGCGATACCGAACGCGTCAGGCTGTTAATGAGTCCCTCGGTCTCGGCAATGCTGATAAATCTGTCTGGCTCTACGACAGGAAAGCCTGGCTCTACCCAGCGTGCCAGTGCCTCAAAGCCCACGACAGTGCCCGACGGCATGGCTACTTTGGGCTGATACCAAGGTTGTATGACGCCCTTGTCAATTGCCGCTCGAACCTCGTCCGGGCCGATCGGTGCGCGATCAAGACTGTCGGTGACGCTGATTAAACGGAGTTTCGTCATTACCACCGCCAGGCTTTCAGGCTTGCAGGGCAGGGGTAGCATGCCCATAAGAATCAAGCGCGCGGCGGCCACCTTTTGTTCAATGACCGGGCCTGAAATATCGAGATCGGTATCGAACACCAGTAGCTGCGCTGATCGTTGTGTTGACTTTAGTAAGCGTAACGGGTCTGGTTGGATGGCGAGGGGGTTACTCACGACAACTAGATCGACCGCATCGCCCTTTAGCACTTCGACAACGCTCTGAATATCACAGCTGATGTAGTTCGCCTCTAACTCGCGCTCGAGCAATCGGCGCAGTCGATTTGACAGCACCATGGACTCGGTTAGTACGACAACGGAGGGGAGTTGCTCGTTTGGCATTCGCGCTATGACATCTGATTAACAAGTGCTTGCGTAGGGTAACAGGAAGTGACTCAAATTCCTGTAACTAGAACGCTCTTCTGTGCTGTTGGACTCCGCCTTCATGACGGCTTTGCCTGTATTTATTGACATTGAAGCCTCAGGATTTGGTCACGAGAGTTACCCTATCGAAATAGGCGTCGCGTTTTCCGATGGTAGTCAGTACAGCAGCCTTATCAAACCTGCACCCCATTGGCAGTACTGGGACCCCCAGGCCGAGGTGCTCCATGGCATCGACCGCCAGCGGCTGCTCTGCGATGGTGTCTCTGCCGCCCGGGTGACCTCCGAGCTGAATGAATGCCTGGCAGGTCAGACCGTATACAGCGATGCTTGGGTAGTCGATAAACCCTGGTTAGATCAGCTGTTCAGGGCTGGTAATCAAGACCCCCACTTTTGGCTCAGCCCCGTTGAGCTCATTTTATCGGAAGCACAACTGTCGAGTTGGCGAGCCACACGTGCGGTGTTGCTTCAGACATACCAAGGTCGTTTGCACAGGGCAGGCCCTGATGCACTGCTCAACCAACTGACGTGGCAAGCGCTGCATTTAGCCGCTTAACGGCCCGATAGCTCAACGGTAAAACAATACTTTTTGATGCGCCGAGTGCAGGGGTACCACATCCGCTTCGTTGACGGTGTCTTGTGTAGTCACCGGTGCTTGGAGACGGTTTGGTACCTCACGACCATCGAGCACGTAGTCGATATAGCTTGAAATAGCGTCAAAGGCGTCGACCTGCTGACTGTGAAACTGGCAGCGTACCCTGGGACGGCCTCGATCGCCCGTGTGGTCACAAGCCAGTACCGTGGCGCGTACCATCACTTTGGTATTTTCCGGGGGTAGCGTTAGCCAGATACGAATATCGCTGCCCACCGCAACATCCGTTTTCCAATCGAACGCCATGCCGGTTCGACTGATGTTGACGCGCACCAGGCTTGGCCCGTAGTTGGCGTCGGCACTTTGGTTCGCCAATAAATCAATTTTGTGATTTAGGTGCATGAGCAACTTGGCGAGTTGCGGGTGTTCAGTCTCGACAACTGCCATCATGTCGTTGATCTGCCGGTTGACCGACATAATCATGATGTCTCTCAGCTCATCGTCGACCGGTGCTTGGCTCTCAACAGGCCGCCAACTCACGACCAGGCGATCGTCGACACGCACGTAATCTCGATGTTCAACAATCATGCTGGCGTCCTCTCTGACGTTGAAATATAGGCTACCGAGTAAGGTTACACGCCCAGTTAAATTTTGCCACTGGGTTTCGGGACGAGGGCGTCTCAATAAATAATCGGGTTTTATGTCGTTTTGTAGCTGGTTGTGCGCTCAGCTGCGTTTATCGCGCTTGCAGCCAACGCATCAACGGCTCTCGCGGCGGCATCGATTGCGCCGTTGACATATGCATACGCAGAGCTATCGGAATTTGCGATGGCGATATGGCCAAAGGGCTGGCGCGCTTCTATGTGCGGTCCTTTATCGGGGCCCCAATCGGGCGGATCCCACAAGTCGATGTATTCATAGGCGTAGCCGTGGGGCCAGCGATTGACCGTAATGGCGGCCACATCCCGATCGAACTCAAAACCATAGGCACCTAGCATGGCTGTCAATTGTTGGCGCATGGCTCGCTCATAATCCTCGAACTCGAGGGCTAGCATGGCTTGTCGTCCCCGGCGGTATTGCTCTTTGGCAGGTAAGCCCGCCACGGTAGGGGTGTGCACTAGGTGCAAGATAATGGGTTCATTGGGGTTGTCACTAAACGAGTAACCTGGCATCGAGACCGGAAAATCGAGAGCGCCGTAGGCCCAGAAATCGCACACCGCATGAAAATGATAAAGCCCCGCCTGCTGAAACGCCCGCCAGTTGGTAAGAGCCACATTGGCGTACACCAGCGGTGCCTTTTCGGCATAGCCCATGGCGGTTGCTTGCGCAGGGGGTAAGTCGGGGCACAAATAGGGAATGATGTGGTTGTAGCAGGCCATTACGCCGTAGCGTCCCCGTGCAAGTCGGGCCTTCCCCTGTTCTACGTAACCCACTTCAATACCCTGGGTGGGGTCAGCTTTATTGCGATGTCGGACGTCGATTGCCGTAGCATTTAAGCGCAGGCGCACGGCTTGATCATCACCATCGAGGGCCTCGTAATCGACGGTGGCCGTGACCACATCGTCCATCCCGGTGCCCGGGATACTGTCTGGTAGTAAAGAGCGCACCAGTAGTCGCGCAATACTGGCGTTACCATCGGGGAAATGAAAAATATAGGGCTCATCTTCACCGTCACCCCATAGCAGCTCATCGAGTCCGAGGGTGGTTGTGCCGGGCTCGCCAGCTTCCGCCGCTGCTTTTGCAGACAATGCGTCATAGCCAACCGCCCACAAACCATGTGAGCGTTGCCTCAACAGCAGAATGACTTCCTCGGGCATATCGAGGTCGTGGCGCAGATAGTCCTCGTAGGATTTACTGCGCAGATAATCCAGCTTTTCTTCAGGGGCCATGCCCGCTAGCCAATCCTTGGTTGACGTTAACAGGGTCAGCAGTGCCGCTTGTCCCTTTTTGCTCAGGGGCATGGCGGTAATGAGGTCGCTTAGGTGACTGGGTGCGTCAACCCCCAGCCATTCTTCTCCAATGGGATTGGTGACGAGGCTATCGGTCCCGTAGTGAGCCTTGTCGAAAAACCAGAAGCTGCCAAGTTTATGGCGTTTCGCAAAATCACGGTCGTAATAGTGATAAAAGCGTGATGTCTCGATACCCAACGAGGTCAATAAATGATGCGCGGTAGCACTGTAATGGGCCGGCCCGTCAATCGATTGGCTGCCTCCGTAGCCGATCAGTTGCTTGCCGCCTACGGTGAATTCATTGCGCTTCGCGTGTCCGCCGAAGTCATCGTGATTGTCGAGGATCAAAATGCGTGCACTATCACCAAAGCGTTGTTGCCAAAACCACGCGGTAGCCAAGCCAGAGATGCCGGCACCCACCACGATCAGATCGTAGTCGGCTTCGTGACTGTATTTGGGCAAGACCCACGACTGCCCGCCAAAGGCAAGGGCATGTGCGGTTTCGAAGGAACCCTTGTGACTACCTCGTAACCCGGTGGTCGCGGGTGGGTATGGCGACCTTGCCGATTTCACACTATCGCTCGTTGCACCAAAGCTCACGGGCAGGCTTTGCGCAGTGGCACCTACCGCCACGGCAACGCCAGAAATAAACTGTCGGCGCTTGATCATAGTGTCATTGTCACCACGTTAAGGTCGCTGCTGTAGAGTATGGCGTCAACGATAGCCTGCATAGACCCCGAGGCCGCGTTATGCTCTACCCATACAGTCTACATAGGACGTCTAAGCATGTTCGCCGGTTTTAAAGAACGCGTTATTCACCAATATGCCAGTGTCATCCGCGAGCGTGCTATCGGACGGGCTAAAGCACGGATCGCCCTGAGCGGGCGGCGACCCGCTGAGTTGTCAGAGGATGAGCTTGAGGTCATTGTCAAAGAGGAAGAAGACACCATTAAACGCCGCATTTACGGCTCGGGAATTGCCGCCATTATGGTGGTGTTGGGTGTGAATTGATGCTGCAACACTTAGCTAAATGGGCGCTGTTCGCAGCCCTTTGGCGACGGGCGAGCCCCTACTTACTGGGCACGGTGATTGCTGTGGTTATGGTCTTTGCCGTGACCGCTATTCACGCCGAGTTCCTCGATTATGTTCGCTTACGTCATGAGTTACAGGGGTCCGAGAGCAACCCTATGGGCGACTATTTGTCCCTCAGCTTTGTCATTAAGTGGCTCTGCTACGGCACCATCGCTCTGGGCTACGGTATTTATTGGATACGCAGAGCTAAAGTGGTCAGTGCCCGTAGGCAAAGTGGGCGCGGCCGACGTTCCTCTGGTGCGGCACAGCCGACTGTAGGCAGTGCCGGATTGACCGCAGGAGGCAGCGAAAAAATCGCCGATGAATCGCTGACCGAGGATGACGCGGCCTTCGATTTTTTACGGGATAAGCGACGCTTACGGGGGCGAGCTCAACAGGTCCTTCAGCGGGATCGAGAAACCCCATGACATCGATAGATGATGGGCTCAGTTTCGAGTCTCTCATTGCCCAGTTACACCCGGATCACAGGCTTAACCTCGGTCATATTCTGGGTTTGACGGATCCAGCGCCGTCGGTGGAGACGCTTTGTGAGGCTCTGGGCCAACGCTACCACTCCCGCTGGCGCACTGCCTTGGGGTCTGTGGGCCCGGCGGTGCGGAAGCGATTGCCGGTCAACTTAGGTCACCCGAGGCCCCTGGCGACGGATCGAACAGAGCTTCCCAGTTATCCGCAACTCCTGCTACTACTCGCGCGCAAGCTTGGGATAAAAGACGCTCAGAAGCCTGCCAGCGAAGCGGCTTTGGAGGGCCTTGAAAAACAGGTGATTTACACGATTATTTCCCAGTGCCTATTGAACATGACTGCACAGCAACGGGTTCACTTTTTCGAGGCCACCACCGACGCAAGCGCCGCTTTAACTAAGGGGGTGACACCGTCGGACATTAAAGCCCCGCTGCAAATGTTGTCCTTGCTGGGGCTTGCCAATACGGTCGGTGTACCCGTGTACGCTGCAGCTGCCACAGCATTGGGTTTAGTCACCCACGGTATCGGACTCACCTTGCCCGCTATGGCAGTATCTGGAGTGACATCGACAGTGGGGTTTTTTATGGGCCCCGCCGGTTGGTTGGCCGCGGGTAGCTGGCTGCTGTGGCGTGCTACAGGGCCAGACTGGCGTGTGCTGACCAAAGTAATGGTTTATTTCATTAGCCAGCGTCACCCGTCGCCCACAACCTTAAGTCACTAACTGTCATCATCGGGCATCATGACTTCCACCGTGTCCCCAACACGGAGGGTGCCACTTTCCAAAATTTTTGCGCACAGTCCGCCATGTCCCATCATCGCCGCCACGCCACCGGTTCCCAAAGCCTGTTCCATACGGGCGCAGGGATGGCACAGCTGAGTAGCTTCAAGCAGCACGTCACCTATTTTGAACCGTTGACGCCGCAGCCCATTCAAATTGATGCCCGAAACCACTAAGTTTCGTCGCAGTATTTCGGGTGCTATGGTGCTGTGCCCAGTGAAATGGGCAATTTGATCGATAAATTCCTGTGAAATCAGTGTCAATTGGCGACCCGAGCCCGGGCTTTTGGTCATTCGATGATCGCCCTCTAGGCCCAGTCCTGCCACGGCCTGGGCTTTATCGACCGATATTAAGGGTTCCCGTCTTTTGGGACGCACACCGATCCAGGTCACTTGACCTACACCTAAATCTTTAGCGTAACGATCGAGGGGATTTCGTCGTTTGGTGGCGCTCATGACGCAGCCTCCTTGTGTGCGGTTGGATTAAAACACTGGCCAAAGCATTGGCGGACGTCTCATCATAGCGGCGCCACGTCAAAAGGGAGTGGGCAATGAATATTTTGGTCGACGCCGATGCCTGTCCCGGAGTCATTCGCGACATTTTATGCCGTGCAGCAATGAAGCGCGGTATTACGACGACGTTTTTTGCTAATCAAGCTATTAATTTGCCCCTGTCAGTATGGCTGAAAAGCTACCAAGTTCCCCAGGGTTTTGATGCCGCCGATGATGAAATTGTGGCGCGGGTAGTGGCCAATGATCTAGTGATTACCGCCGACATTCCATTGGCCGCTGAGGTGCTTGATAAGAACGCTTTGGTGCTCACCCCCCGTGGTGAGCGCTACACCCTGAACAATATTAAACAGCGGCTGCAAATGCGGGACTTTATGGAAACCATGCGATCGTCCGGCATCCAAAGCGGCGGACCCGCGCCCCTTAATCACGCCGATCGCAAGCAATTTGCCGACCAGCTTGATCGCTTATTGGCGCGCGTGAATGCCTAACTCAGCGCTTGATTTTTTAGGGGTAGATGCCTAATGCGCACGCCGCTAGCCGCGTATATCCCATTCAGTACCGCAGGAGCACCGACAGCGATCGTAGGTTCACCGACTCCGCCCCAGAATCCCCCCGAAGGCATAACGATCGTTTCCACCTCGGGCATCGCTGCGAGTCTCATAGGGGGATAAGTGTCAAAGTTCTCCTGCTCGACGCGACCGTCTTTGACGGTTAGTTCACTGTAGAGTGCCGCGCCAAGACCATAGACAAAGGAACCTGCAACCTGCGCTTCGATCTGTTGCGGATTAACGGCAACACCGGGATCAGTTGCGGCCCATATCTTGTTCATGCGGAGACTACCGTTCGATACGGTCACCTCGGCACAGGCTGCCACATAGCTGCCAAAGGCTTTGCACACTGCTAGGCCTAATCCAGTCCCCTGGGGACGTGGCCGCCCCCAATCTGCACGCTCTGCGGCTTTGTTCAACACCGCCAGTGCCTTTGGGTTGTCGGCCAGCAATCGACGTCGATAATCGAGCGGGTCGCTGCCCGATTCAAGGGCAAGCTCATCAATGAAACTCTCGACATAGAACACATTTTGATTGATGTTGACCCCTCGCCAGAACCACGGGCGCAGATGGGTATTGCGCATAGCATGATCCGCAAGGACGTGGTCGATACCGTATACAAAAGCGTGATCACCTTCCTCGTCCAGCGACTGAAAGACCGCCTTATCGATGGTTTGTTCCCCCAGTGGTGCACGTAAAGCCGCCAAGATAGATTGGCCTGAGATACGGATATGCAGTGCTTCAGGGAGTCCTTTTTTCTCACCATCTTGGTGCAAGGTGGCGGTCATCCGGCAGTGGGTAATGGGATGATAGACCCCACGGCGTTGGTCTTCTTCCCGACTCCACAGCAGCTTGATGGGAACTCCGGGCAACTGTCGGGCTATGTCCGTGGCTTGCACAAGGTAGTCGTGGTTCGCTCTGCGTCCAAAGCCACCACCTAAAATTGTCTTGTGGACTTCACACTGCTCGCGAAATAAGCCTGCGGCATCGGCCAATACCTCGAGGGCCGCTTCCCCGTTTTGTGTGGGAACCCATGCTTCACAGCGTGAGGGTGTCCATAAAACCGTCGCATTCATCGGTTCCATAGGCGCATGATTTTGGAACGGGTAGCTGTAGTCAGCTGACACCAGACGGCTTGTTTTGCTCAAAGCAGATGGCGCATCACCTTTGTTGTGACCGATGAAGGTGTCAGTGGCAGTCAAGCCATCCGTGAGCATGGCGTGGATGCTGTCGCTATCCACTTGGCCCGATGGGCCGGTGAGCCATTCAATGGCGATGGTGTCGAGGGCTTGCTTGGCTTGCCACCAGTGATCCGCAACAACGGCCACTGCGTCATCGCTTACCATCACGATCTTTTTTACCCCCGGCATGGTTATGGCCTTGTCGGCATCGACCTTGCCGCGTTTGCCACCGTGAACCGGGCAAGCATTAACAGCAGCCTGTAGCATCCCCGGCAACTTAATGTCGGCCGCATACCGCAACTGACCCGTCACTTTTTCCGTTGTGTCCAGGCGTTTTACCGAGCGGCCTATGACCTGCCATTCTTTAGGCTGTTTTAGGGTCACTGTTGCCGGCGCTGGCAGTGTGCTCGCCAGTTCAGCCACATCGCCAAAGGGAACGGTTCTGCCTGACGGGCCGTGGGTGATGATGCTGTTTTGAGCCTGACATTCATCGATAGGCACTTGCCAGCGCTGCGCTGCAGCAGCCAGCAGTAGTTGCCGCGCCAGTGCGCCCCCCTCACGGACATATTGCTGGCTGTTTCGAATACCTCGACTTCCGCCTGTCGAAAAGCTGCCCCAGGGCCGTCCACGGCTGAGGCTTTGACCAGGGGTAGGGAACTCCCAGTCAACGCTGTCCCAGTCACAGGCCAGTTCTTCAGCCACCAGTTGAGCCAAGCCGGTCAGTGTGCCCTGCCCCATTTCAGAGCGAGCTATACGGATGATCACGCGATTGTCGGGCCTAATCACTACCCACGCGGTGACTTCAGCCCCTTGATCATAATTGGATGTTGCTTCGTCTGCCGCTAGGTTGGCATCAGTCTCAGCGTTGGTCGGCAGGATGAGTCCGATGCCCAACCCAGCCGCGCCCAAGGCGCTACCTCCGATAATAAATTTTCGTCGGCTGAGGATCACTTCGCGCTGTGTTGGACAGGTCATGATGCCGCGTCCTTTGCCAGTTCAGCGGCGCGGTGGATGCCCGCCCTCACCCGCGGGTACGTGCCGCAGCGGCAAATGTTGGTGATTGTCCGATCGATATCGGCATCACTAGGGTCCGGTGACTCCGCCAGCAGTGCGGCGGCGGCCATGATCATGCCAGGCTGACAGTAACCGCACTGGGGAGTATCGAGGTCGATCCACGCCTGCTGCACGGGGTGGCTGCCGTCTTTCGAGAGGCCTTCAATGGTGGTAATGGCTTTGCCTTCAGCCATGCTAACCGGTATGACACAGCATCGGGTGGCGCGACCATCGAGATGAATTGTGCAGGCTCCACATTGGGCGATACCACAGCCATATTTGGTACCCGTCATATCAAGGTGGTCACGCAGTACCCACAGTAGCGGGGTTGTCGGGTCAACATCCACTGTTACCTGCTGACCGTTAATGGTAAGGGTGGGCATGATTCGGTCCTCTGATGTGTGGTCAGGCTTTACATACCGAAGGTTTTCACAGCCTACAGTAGCGTTTTCACTAGGTGCCGTTCGTCGTTATCGAGTTCGGGTCGCCAAACATCAAACAGTAAAATGACCCTCTGCTGATCGCTGTTATTCCACGCCTCGTGGTTAATACTGTCGTCAAATGCCCAAGCTTCGCCACGAACGGTTGTGCGGCTCTCACCCCCAACCCGCAGGCCGCAATCGCTGGGCACTAACAGGGGCAAATGGCATATGAGACGGGTGTTCACCATGCCCGTGTGGGGCTTAATACGAGCACCCGCGTCCAGTTTGGAAAACAGTACTGACGGCGAGAAGCCCTCGATCAGTGTAAGCGGTAATGATGCCATTAGCTCAGTAGTGAATGGGCATGCAGCCATAGTGGGCGCTTGCTCAGAGCCATCACGCCAGAGATAGGCAGAGGTCCATTGGTCACTGTCTAGCAGATCCCCGGCAGTCTGCTGAGGACGGTCAATGCCGCTGTGGATATAGGGCTCAAAGCGGCTCTGCTGTTGGTCAAGCAATGCCAATAACTCGGTTTCGATACGGTCCGTGGCGGCTTCCAGTTCGTTCATCCACGACAATTGCTGTTTCGGAAAAAAGCTGTGGTAAGGCAAATCGGGCATGTAATAGGCGTGGGGTGCCTGCGGGTGTGGTCGCTGTTCATCGGGCCGCTCTAGCGTACCCAGCATCATATC
>CAJXNM010000041.1 GCA_913057135.1 uncultured Halieaceae bacterium | reverse complement strand
AAAAAGGCCACGGGGACCTCCAGCATGGAAATAGAGGAGGTGAGCGCCGCCATTGCCATGAGGCCAAAGAAAGCGGTGGCCACCACCGTACCTGCGGCGCCCAGTGTCTCGAATAGCTCGGGCAGCACTGCAAAGATAAGCGTGTCCTCCGACAGTAGCTGCCCCCCAGCATCGAAGATATCGACCCCTCGGTCTGCAGCAACGTACATGGCGGGGATAATGAGAAAACCTGCGAGGACCGCGATACCGACATCGATTAGGGCAACCTGGGCGCCGATAGAGGGCAGGTGGACATCATCCCCAAGGTAGGATCCGTAAATTAACATCGTGCCTACACCCAGCGAGAGGGAGAAGAACGCCGAACCGAGTGCCGCAATGATTAAATCCCCTGACAGCACCTTTGAAAAGTCGGGCATGACGTATACCTCGAGCCCAGTACCGGCTCCGGGCAAGGTCATGACATAGAGCGCTAGCAGTATCAGGGTAATGATGAGGGAGGGCATGAGTCGGGTCGACCATCGCTCAATGCCGTTGTGCACACCACCCATGATGATGGCAATGGTGAGCACCATGAACAGCGCCATCAGTGTGAGATTTCGGGTCGCATTGAAGTCTGTGAGCCAGCTGGCCGCGTCGGCAAAGCCAGCGGCTTCTAAGGGGTAGGCGGCGGTATATCCCAGCATCCAGCCCGCGACAATGCCGTAAAAGCTAAGAATTAAACCCGCCGTCACCAGGCCTGCCATACCCGTAGTGGCACCCACCGCCTTGGTGAGTGGTCGTTCCGCAATCTTGCTTAGCGCCACAACCGCATTGCCGTGGGCATGGCGACCCAAGAGCAGTTCGGCCATCAGTACTGGGTAGGCCAGCAAAAAGGCCAGTATCAAATACGCCAGAACAAAGGCGGCGCCACCGTTACTGGCCACCTGTGTCGGGAAGCCCCAGATGTTGCCCAAGCCTACTGCCGAGCCCGCAGCCGCCAAAATAAACCCTAGTCGAGAGCCAAACTGGCCGCGTGTTGTAGCCACCCTTTATCCTTGTCACTGGTTTTTTTGAAGAATACCACCGAGCCTACACTCCATGCAGCACATGGCTCGCAGTTCTGGTATGATCCGCGACCTTCCACCGCCCGGGTGGTGAAATTGGTAGACACAGGAGACTTAAAATCTCCCGATCATTGCGATCGTGCCGGTTCAAGTCCGGCCCCGGGCACCACCGAATCACCTAAATTTCAATGAAATCAATGTCTTAGCGTAACATGCGCTGCCTTCATTGATAGAGTCAGTGATAGAAACTAGCCTTAACACCAACTGGAGGTGCTTTATGGCTAGGAAATTCCCTAAACACGCCAAACCCACTGGTTCAACACTAGGCTATCAAAGAGCCATCCCCACAAAGCTGCGCCACATATCGCCCATTCAGAACTGGACGTATCCTCTGGGAGTGCCTGTAACAGCCTCAGATTCTGAGATTGCCGCTGCATGGGCAAAAGCTAACGAAGCGTTTGAACTTCATTGCAAAACCCTTACTAACAGTAGTCCTGCGGCTTACGTTGAGACTGAAGTTGAGTGTCTGGCTGAGGACTTCCTGAGACGCAAGAGCCTGTCTTGGGGGCAGTTTTCTGATGTCACGGACCCAGAGGTCAAAGTGCGGGAACAAGAAGCCCAACAAGACCTTCAAGCTGATCCATCGGATTACGCTGACCACCATATTCCTGAGTACGACCAAGTACAGCAAGAGATCTACAAAGACGGCAATAGGCCTCCGACTATCCAAGAGAAGGTGGTTATAAGAGCCTAGGAAGCCGTACAGACCCGCAGAAGATCGCAACCCAGAACGTTAACAACACTACGGAAGGCTTATCTGCAATACAGGGGCTTTAACGTAGATAACCCAACGCATACAGCGACGTTGGGATAAGTTCATCAGTGTTGTTAGGGACACGATTGTTGCTCCTGACACGCCAGATCACATAGAACTTGGATTAGACGACTACGTAGATCAGGAGCTTGAAAGAGGGTTAGCCCCTAGCTCAATCAAAAAAAACCTTCGGGAGCCCCTTGCCTGCCTCAAATGGGCTAACAGACAGTAAAGATTAAAGTGGCGACCCGTTGAACTGAGGGACATGCGGCCTCATCGGCCCAAAGAGAAGAAACCTTTATCGGTAGAACATCAGCTGCTGTTACTTGGATCGGCTAGGAAAAAGCAGGATTGGGTATCCGCAGCACTGATAATGATGCTTCAAGGCGGCTGTATGCCTACTGAGCCAGCCCGCCTGCGGTCGAATCAAGACATCTGTTTAGACGCTAAGGTTCCTAATGTGGTGATTTCGGGTGGCGCCCTGGTTGGCGGTACGAGGAGGGGTCGATCAGGGACCTCCTGCTCCTTCTCGCCGATGACTTTTACCGACCCGCCGCAGTGGCTGCAGACTTCGACAAGGTGAATTGATGCGAAGCACCAAGAGAGGGTGCCCTGGGGCATGTCTATGTTGAATACTCGCTTGAGCCGTTGAGCCCAGGTCATGGCGGCAGGGCCCACCCCTCTTTATGGGTGTGGCGCTCAGTCATGGGTGTGGCGCTCAGTCGGTGAGACGACGTCATTATCGGAGGGACGCATTACCCCTTTGCCTCGTTTTGCCGGAGTGACCAGTCCGCGCCATCGGTGGTTCGGTGCGAGTACGCCGTGGTATCGGGTGAGGTTGACCCTCGGTTTAGGCACCAGGGCCGCCAATCGTGCAATGAAATCCACCGGTTCGAAGGCCACCTGAGTCGTTCCATCCCGGTACGGTGTTTTCAAGGTATACAGAACTTTGCCGGTGGAGCTCAGTGAAAGACGGGGAACCGCCACTGCTGGCCTGGCAATGTACCGGCACAGCCGCTCACGCTTGTCCTTTTGATGTCCTTCACAGTTCACCCCGGCGTGTAGCGAGAATCCGTTGGCCTTGGCCACCCGCTCCAGTCCGGGATCAGGCCGGTCCAGTGGACGGATGGTGCGAATCATGAAGGCCTTGCGCCCTTGCTCTGGGCCGACGGCGATCCGATAAGACACGGAACTACCCAGAAGATGAGGTATGGCATCCGTGTCGTCTGCGGGCTCCAGTTCCAGCCAGGCGCTCTCGGTGTCCTGTTCCAGCAATCCCTGGCGTTCCAGGCAGCGGCCTACACGCTGACTGATCAGCTGAACCAGATCCTCGCGCTCGTCTTTATTCGGTGCCTTGGCACTCTTGGATGCGAGCCGTCGTCGCTGACGGCACCACAAGCGCGCAATCAGCCAGCTCGGCGAGATCGCCACCGCCCTTGCCGGCGAGAGCGATCACCGCCAACCCCATAGCCCGCGCCTGCTCCGCAGCCAGATTAACGTTATTGGAGTTTCCCGAGGTAGAGATCGCGATCAATACGTCTCCAGGCTGCGCAAGCGCCTCCAACTGCCGGCGAAACACCGCGTCGTAGCCGTAATCATTCGCGATTGCGGTCAGCGCTGACGTATCGGTGGTCAAGGCTATGGCCGGCAGTGCGCGGCGATCAGCAACGAATCGCCCCACGAGCTCTGCGGCGATGTGCTGGGCGTCACTCGCTGAGCCGCCATTGCCACACAGCAAAATTTTGCGGCCACCGGCCAGGGCGTTGATGCAGAGCTCGGCCGCCCGCATAAGCGGCGCTCGCAAGGTATCCATCGTTGACGCGACTTGCAGGTGTTCAGCGAGATGGTGATCGATAACGTTCTGCAAAAGGTCGCTTCAAGTCGTGGGATTTTGGTCGGAGACGGTTATGATAACGCCCACCCGAGAAGAAGAGATCTCCCATGACCTATATCGATCACTACGTTGACCCCAGTCCGGAACTGTTCGCCGCCTTCAAAGCCCTGAGTCGCGAAACACCGATTCTGATGCTGAATATGTTGAGATTTCGGGATCTGGCAGCCTACCCAGAGAATCACCCCCTCGCCAATCAAGCGCTTACCGGTGCTGACGCGTATAAAAATTACGGTCGTGAGAGCGGTCCCGTATTCAGCCGTGTGGGTGGCGAAATCGCTTGGCGGGGCAACTATGAGACGATGGTGATTGGCCCGAACGACGAGTATTGGGACACCGTATTTATCGCGCGCTACCCCAATGCTCACGCATTTCTCGAGATGGTCACCGACCCCGACTACCGCGTCGCGGTCGTGCACCGTCAGGCCGCTGTCGCGACCAGTCGTCTAATTCGCTTTGGTGAAAGCGATTACACTCCCGGATTCGCTGACTGACCACCTTTCTTCCGCATATTGACTCGGCAAACCAGAGTTGGATCCATGACGAAAAACCTAACCTTGCTCGACTGCACTCTGCGCGATGGCGGCTATTACACCAACTGGGATTTCGCGCCCACCCTGGTCGACCGCTATTTGCGAGCGGTCGCCGCCTCGGGGATCGAATTCGTCGAGGTCGGACTGCGCAATTTTGCTCGAGAGGGCTTTGTGGGCCCGTTTGCCTACTCGACGGAGGCCTTTTTAAACCGACTCGATGTGCCCGAGGGTGTGAGTCTTGGCGTTATGGTCGATGCGAAGACCCTCCTCAGCGCTGAGATGTCGATACGCGATGCGGTCGATGTGCTGTTTCCTCCACGCGACGAGTCCCGCGTCGAACTGGTGAGGGTGGCGGCCCACTTTGGTGAGGTTCAAGACTGCGGACCGATAATCAGCGCACTGAAGTCTCTGGGCTACACGGTCGGGGTCAATTTGATGCAAGCCAGCGGCAAGCCCGCCGATGCGATCGCCAACAAACTCAACACACTGCTCTCGGCTAACCACCAACCCGATGTGCTCTACTTTGCCGACTCCTTGGGCAACATGGATGCCGCCGAAGTCACTCGCCTCTACGACATCTTTCGGGATGTTTGGCCCGGCCCCATCGGCATCCATACACACAACAATCAGGGATTGGCTGTGGCCAACTCCTTACACGCCCACAGCGTCGGTGTTACCTGGCTCGATGCGACGGTTCAAGGGATGGGACGCGGTGCGGGCAATGCGGAAATGGAAATTCTGCTCACCGAGCTGGGTGCCCAATACGGCAAACGGGCGGAAGCGCTCTACGAACTCGCCATGGAAGACTTCGCCGAACTGCGCAAGCGGTATCGCTGGGGCCCGAGCTTGATGTATTACTTCTCTGCGAAACACGGCATTCATCCGACCTATGCTCAGGAACTCATGGCTGACGACCGCTACACCAGCGCCGAAAAGATCGCCATCATCCAGCATTTGGCCGAGCTGTCTGCCAACAGCTTCGACAAATCACTGTACAACACCGCGTTGGTTAGGCATTTCGCGGACGGCGCGGGCACGTGGAATGCGAACCAGCACTTTGAAGACCGCGATGTGTTGTTTGTCGCCGCGGGCCCCACATCGCAGCACTATGCGCGCGATATCCTGGGTTTCGCCGAAAGCAAGAACGCCGCGCTGCTTACAATCAACACACTTCCGCACATTCCTGCCGACGCTGTCGACGGTGTGGTATCGGTTGATCAAAACCGTATCCGATTCGAGGCAAGTCAATTTCAGGACTTAGCGAAACCCGTCTATGCCCCTGTCAGTTGTCTGCCTGATGACTGCCAACGAGAGCTGCGCGGACTCGACATTCGCGATTTCGGACTGCGAGTTAATCGCGACCATTTTGAACTCAGTGAGACCGGCTGTACCCTGCCCCACGCGCTGTCCGCGATCTACGGCATTGCATTGGCACTGCAAGGCGGGGCGCGACAGATCTACTTGGCCGGATTTGACGGTTACTCGGCGGGCGACCCCAGACAGCAAGAGATGATCGACTGCCTCGAACTTTTGCGGGCCCACACGGCCCTCGATCAGCGCGTCACGGCCATCACGCCCACCACCTACCCCGTGAAGCAAGGCTCACTCTATGCACCGTGATGCGTTTGATGCAGACAATTTTGCCGTCGTCATCCCCGCCCGTTTCCAGTCATCGCGGTTTCCCGGTAAGCCGCTGGCGGATATTGCAGGCACAAGCCTGATAGAGCGGGTATGGCGACAGTGCATACAAGCGGTCCCTGCCGATCAAGTCATCGTGGCCACCGATGATCCGCGTATTTCCGATCACTGTGCAAATTTTGGCGCTCAGGTCGAGATGACCTCATCCACCTGTCTCACCGGAACCGATCGGGTGCAACAGACCGTCGCGCAACGGGGTCTCGACTGGGCAATCAACGTGCAGGGGGACGAGCCCTTTGTTCGTCCTGAGGACATTGTTGCGGTGCGAGATGCTTTCTTGAGCGCGGGCGGCAGTCATGTCATCAACGCCATGGCGCCCATTTTGACCGAAGAGGAGTGGCTCTCCCGTGCCGTTCCCAAACTCGTCTTCGATCAACATGATCAGCTGCTGTATATGAGTCGGGCTCCCATTCCCGGCAACAAAGCGATGACTCTGGCGGAGGCGTGGAAACAGATTTGCATTTATGCGTTCAGTAGTGCGCAACTTGAGCGCTTCGTAAACACTGACGGTAAAACTCGCTTCGAGGCGATTGAAGACATCGAAATTTTGCGCTTTGTCGAACAGGCAGTGCCCGTCAAAATGGTGCGCGTGGAAAGTGGCACTATCGCCGTGGACTTCCCCGAGGATGTCGATCGTGCCACAGACATGGCTCGTCGCATTGCGTCGGCGCGGTCCCAGTAACTGCCCATGACATACGACCTTTATCTGTTCGATTTCGATGGTGTTCTTTTCAACACCAACCGCATTAAAAGTGAGGCGTTTCGTCAGGCGTTGGCTGACTATCCGCCGCAAGCGGTTGACGACTTTATTCGCTATCACGAGGCCACCGGCGGTATCTCCCGGTATATCAAGCTGGCGCATTTCTTCGAAGTTATTCTGGGACAGCCCGACAGTGCGCACGAGCAGCAGGCAGCGCTTGAGCGCTTTGCAACTCTGGGTGAGCGCTTGATGGCTACGGCTAGACCACTGTCCGGTGTAGCGCAATTTTTAGCGGCGATTGCGCGCGTCGGCAAACCCTGTGCGATTTGTTCCGGCGGCAAACGCAGCGAAATTGACACCCTGTTGCGACGACATGGACTCGATCACCAATTTATCGAGATTTGGGGCAATGAACGCACGAAAGCCAAGCATGCCGTAGAGCACATCGCGCCCCACTACTCTCGGGTGCTATTTTTTGGCGATGCACGCTATGACATGGAGGTCGCAGAGGAGTTTGGGTTTGATTTTGTTTTTGTCGCATCCCTCACCGACTGGCCCGAAGGGCGTCAGGCGGCCACCGAACGTGGCCACAAGGTGATTGATGATTTCGGCGACAACGACCTTCGATTAATCGCCGGTTTACATTGATCCGATGAAGGATGCCATTCATTTTTGCTCAACACCGCGCAATGTCTTTCTGAGCATAGGACAAGCTTGGCGGGACACAACACGGCGTCATCACTTGCTGATGATCGACCAACCTGAGGGCAAAGAGGAAGCCTTGATCACAGCACTGGCGGCTAACCCCGGCCCCTTTGAGTCGGTACAGACCTTACCCAAGGGGTCTGGACTTTTTGGCAAGCGCGCTACTCGTCGCCAGGTGTTTGAGCTGATTCGCGAGCGTCTGACAGCGTGGTCGATCGATCGTGTTTTCACTGGCAACGACCGTCGCATCGAATTTCAATACGCCCAGTATCAACTCCAACTCGCGAACCGACCGGTGCACGCGATCTATTTGGAGGACGGCGTGAATTCTTATCTGCCATTTCACCCCAGCCATCGCGGTCTCCGTGCTATCGCAGACCCCGTTATAGAACCCTTGCTGAAAAAAATCGGTTACGGAAGCTGGTATGACCGCAGCGGTGCGGTGGGCTGCAGTCGCTGGGTCAATGAGCGACAACTGACCTTCCCCGCGCTGCTGCAAACCCAACAGGGCCCCGATGTGGTTCAACTGCCTGCCGAGAATTACACCACTGGCGCGGCTGCAGCGCACATTGCACAGTTGGTTGAATCGATGACACGCGAAGCCGTCACGTTCAAAGGCGATCTTCTACTGGTCCTGCCACACAGCAATGATTTGCTGGCGCAATACGGGGATGCAAAAGGATTTCAGCGGGCAATAAAACCACTGCTGGATAGCGCCGGCGAAACACGCGTGAAGTATCACCCGAACGAAAACTTAGCAGTGCTCGAGGACTGGGTCGCCGAGCTGCCGCGACGGCTCCCCATGGAAATGCTAATTAGCCAGTGTGTCTGCCGGCGTATCGTGGGCGACACGTCGGCCGCACTGCTGAGTGCGAAATGGTTGCAACCCGACGCCAATGTAATGAGCGTGCGCAATAGCCGCCCGGGACCGAGCCGACTATTCGAGCTAATGGCGCAAGCCGGCGTCCAGGTGATCGAACGTTTCGACAGCGCCTGATGCGCGGGGATGGAAGTCGCGCACTGATGGTGCCCACCACCGCGGCAATGACCGCGATCAAGTCGTCGCAACCTGCTCCTCAAACTGAAAATAAACGCGGGCAATACTTGCATGCATCTGGAGCATTGCGAGTTGTAAATCATCGATGATCTTGTGCAGTTCACCCTGATCGAGTTGCTCCGCCTTGACCGCTGCGACCAGCTTCGAGGTGGCGCGGGTGGCATCCAAGGGAATCTTAAACCGCGGCAAGTCGCCTAAACACTCCTCAACCACGTGTAGGCAGTGGGTGACCGAGCGCGGAAAAGTCGGACATTGCAACAAGAACTCGAGCACAGGGTCTCGGGCTACTTGTACTTCCATTTCGCGACGATACATCTGGTAGGCGGACAGGGTTTTGAGGAGCCCCATCCAACGCAAGCTGTTCTCCGCCTCGACCCGAGGATCGTCGTCGAAAGTATAGGAAAAATAAACGGCCTGTAGAGAGTAGATTTCCTCACTGACACTGCCGACTGAACTGGAGAAATTCGCGAAACAACCCACGATAGCGCTGAAAAGTTGTGCGCTTGACGGGAAGCTTACGCTTTCACTGAATTTGGACTTTCTCATTGGTTCTCCTCCATCGCGTCATGATGGCAGAAAATCCAATTAACTCACTGTGCATTTTTAGGGGAAGCTTACGGGTCGATCAGCACGCTGCGTGATCAAGCTGCCAAACACCACATTTGACAATATCTCCTCCTCGAGCGAGTTTGCTGGCAACGACCGCTTCTGGCCGATGGCAGAATCCTAGCTCTCAATGCGCTGATGTCCGCTTTCCTTTGTGGTAGAAACGACCGAATCGTGTACTCTGGTGTTGCACCACGCTGCTCAGTGTCCTTTTTACGCCGACATGGCAAGGGTAAAAGTGGGCGTGACGCAGCACATGGCGAAGCACGATCTCCCTGTCCCTCAGTAACCAGTTGATTTATAGTCGATTCCGGTGGATGCACGGGTACCGGCCCCGGGCACCACCTTTCCTCACCATTCCTATGCGCATGACCACAGACTCCAGTGGCTTGTTCCCGACTTAGGCTAAGTGATGCAACAGGCAATAGATTTTCGTGAGGAAAGCCTCACCCTAAAGTCCCTCATCGAAGATCTCGATGACACGGCCTTTGAATCCGTCACTCAATTTAAGGGTTGGACTATTAACGATGTCGTCCGCCACCTCCACTTTTGGAACAAAGCCGTGATGGTGGCGAGTCAAGGGGAACAGGCTTTTAGTGAATTCTTCCAAGGCGTCGGTGCCCATATGGCTAAGGGCGGCTCGCTGCCTGAGTACGAAAAGCAGTATCTACAAGGGCTGAGCGGTGGAGCACTGCGTTCGGCGTGGTCTGACTTGGTCGATGAGACCGCAGAGGCTTATGCCGCGATGGATCCGAGCGCCCGCGTGCCTTGGGCCGGTCCTAGCATGGGCGCGCGATCTTCCATCTCGGCACGGCAGATGGAAACCTGGGCGCACGGACAAGAAGTGTTTGATGTGCTCGGTGCTGAACGAGAAGAGCACGATCGCATTCGCAATATTATTGTCCTAGGGGTTAATACCTTCGGATGGACCTTCAAAGTTCGCAACGAAGCACCTCCCGAGCCCATGCCATACGTCGAGTTGATCGCACCGAGTGGAGCGCTTTGGACCTATGGGGATCCCCAGGAGAACAATGTCATTCGTGGGGATGCTGTCGATTTTGCTCGGGTGGTCACACAAACACGCAATGTTGCCGACACGGGCTTGACAGTGATTGGCAGCCCTGCGGAAACCTGGATGTCCAAGGCCCAATGTTTTGCGGGTGCTGCAAATCCGCCACCGGCTAAGGGCTCGCGTTTTAAACAAGCTCGAGGGTAGGGGGGTTATCCCCGACTTATTTTCGCCACCGAATGGGCGGTGGCACAGAGCTCGCCAGCCTCGTTAAAGAGCTCTCCATCGAGAAAAGCAACAGATCGTGTGAGCTTGCGGATGCGACCAATGACTCGCAACGGTTCGTCTCCGGGGGTAACGCCCTCATAGCGCGTACTTATCTCGAGGCTCGACAGTTTGGTCACGCTCTGATCGCAGCCAAAAACCGCGTGTGCCATGGCGGCATCGAGCATGGCCGTGACAAATCCCCCTTGAACGATGTTGCCGCTATGGCAGTAGCTCAGAGGTACGTGGAACCCAAACTCACAACTGCGCTCGCTCAACCCCACCACGCGGCCCCCCAGAAACTCAAGGAAAGCGGGTTTGTGTTCATTGAGGTAGGCGATTTTTTCGTCGGGCGTCATTGAAGATCCTTATTCGTGGGTTTTCGCAGGCGACAACAGTAACTCAAACAGCAATAACTCAAATAGCAATGTCTGCGTGTTTGACTTGAGCTGCCACCTTAAGCTGGGCACACTTCTAGCTTGTTGAAGAGGGAACACCATGAAGTACACCGCCGCCTGCTTGTTGGCCTATTCGTTAGGCTTTGCTGTCCTCCCCGGTGTGGCCGCCGACCAAGTAATACTCAGGGATATGGCGGGTAACGAACAGTTTATCGGACACTTGGAGTGGGGTAAGAACGGAGAGTATCGTCTCGATATTGATCACGGCTCTTTTAAAGATTTCTTTTTGTCGATGAAAGAAATGAAATGCCTAGAGGGCCCCGAAGAGCTTTGGTGCCACATTCCGTATCCTTATGACATGCCTCGAGAGTGGACGAGAGATGATTATCGTTGGCTTTCTCAGGATTTGCTGTTCATGTACAAGCGCCCCGGTGAGTTTGGCGCCAACCTTTGGCAAGGGGTGTATTACCGCATTTCACAGGAGGGTGATCGTCTCATCGGTACTGCTATGCACATCGACTTGAATGAGTTAGCTGCCCCACCTGATGATTTGCGCTCACCGTTTTATGACGAGGCTTGGTTGGAACCTATTGATCCCAACGAGCATTGGCTACCGACCCTTATCATTCGCTGACAGCGTACCTACTGGATTGTGGCCCTTCGGGGCATAATGCCGCGGAGCCACTCACAAGGAATGTACTGATGCGCACTGCTCTTGAAACTATGCTGACCATGCAGGATCGCATGAATACCCGTGTCCACCCCGAATGGATTGATCAACGCTTCGAGTGGTATCGCGCTATCTGGATTGAGTGTGGCGAGTTAATGGATCACGTGGGTTACAAATGGTGGAAGCAGCAAAGTCCCGATTGGGAGCAGGTGCAACTAGAGGTTGTAGATATTTGGCACTTTGGTTTGTCGGCGCTATTTGAGCCCAATTCAACGATTCCCGATTTGGCTGCCAGGGTCGAGCTTGAGCTTTACCATGCGGAGCCTGAGACCGATGATGTGCGTTTAGCCACCGAGGCATTGGCAAGTCACAGCTTGCAGCATCAGTCGTTTTCAATACCCCTGTTCCTTCAGCTGATGCTGGCTAGCGGTCTCGATTTCGATGGCTTGTATCGCCAGTATGTGGGTAAGAACGTGCTGAATTTCTTCCGGCAAGACCACGGCTACAAAGACGGTAGTTACATCAAGGTTTGGCAGGGCAGGGAAGACAACGAGCATCTTTCCGAATTACTACAGACCCTAGATACAGAGGCGCCATCCTTCCCAGAGGATGTTTACGCGGGGTTACAGGCGCGTTACCCCAGTTAGGTCGACAAAGGGCATTCGGTGGCCCTCGTGTTAATCGTTATGTTTGCCACAGACCTCTCTAAAGCCTGCGGCAACAAACGGGATCATATGATCATAGGCGGCACGAAAATCATCTGAGCGACACAAGCCTTTCGATAAGTGATCGATGCGACCCGTGCGTGCAAAGGTCAAAGTCAGGGCGCCAGACAGATTGTTGTAGCACCAGTAAAGGTCGCTGTCCTGTGCATTTGGCAGTGCTGCTCGTAGCGCGTCGATAAATTCTTCAACAAGCTCGTCAAAGGCTTCCGACATCATTTGCTGACCCCAATAGGGGGAGTTGTTAATGTAAGCGATAAGTGCCAGATAGTTTTCCCAGCCTTTATCGCCCGTTTCTTGCGCAAGCTCTAAGGGTCGCAAGAACGCTTCGATGATGGGTTCCACTGTAAGCCCTTGTTCCCCTGCAGCTTGTTTCGCCTGCTCCAGCGCCTCGCGACGGGCACTGTTGATCTCGGGGGCACGGCGCATGAACACAGCGCGAAAAAGATCGAGCTTTTTACCGAAGTGATAGCTAGCAAGAGCAACGTCAACGTTTGCACCCTCGGCAATTTGGCGCAGGGTAACGCCGTCGAAGCCTCGCTCGGCAAACAGGATTTCGGCGGTGTCTAGAATACGGTCGCGTTTGCTCGCGCTTTTCATTATGTCCCTCGCTGCTTGTGGGAATTGTTTGCACGCTACATTGGGATTGTGTATTCAACAAACGTTGAATAGCATGATGGGAAAATAACAGGAGACCATCGTGGACGCTACGCTTTTTAAGTACCTTCTTATTGGAGGCTACGCCATTGTTGTTTATTGGCTGTCATGGGTTGGTATGCGCAAAACCTCCTCGGCAGCAAGTTTTGCCATCGGCAACAAAGACATGAGTCCAGTACTGATCGGCATTACCTTGGCGGCGTCCATATCATCAACGGCCACGTTCGTTATTAACCCGGGCTTCGTGTATGTACACGGGGTTTCCGCGTACGTTCATTTTGGTGTCGCCGGTGCGCTCGGTATTATGACGGCGCTCATCGTCCTCACTCGCGGATTCCTGCGGGTCGGTGAGTCCCAAGGTTCACTGACGATTCCCCAGTGGATCTACCAGCGCTATCAGAACCGCGGTTTAGGGTTCTTTTTTGCCGTTATCAATCTGCTTTCTATTACCTTTGTTGTGCTCATTTTGGTGGGCTGCAGTCTGCTCGTAGCGGGTTTGTTTCCGGTCGATCAGAAGACCGCCTTGGTGATGGTGGTGCTGTTTGTATTTTCCTATGTACTTATGGGTGGCACCTATGCCCATGCTTACACAAATACCCTTCAGGGCATCATGATGCTCTTGGTCGCCGCTGGTCTTTTCATTCATGGCTTGCACTATTTGGGCGACGCACCTCTTACGCGTCTACGTGCCATCGGCAGCGATTACGTGGCGGTATTTAATCCGTCGAGTGCCTTATATTTCAGTTTCTTCTCGGTGTTTGTGAGCGGCTTTGTGATCACTTTCGCGCTCATGTTGCAGCCCCACATTCTGACGAAAGTGCTCTATCTGCGCAGCCCTAAAGACGTTAATGCCTTCATCGTTACAACAGTCTTGTCCGGTTCGGTGTTCATGTTGATGCTCGCTATCGGTTTCTATGCTCGCTTAGCAGGCTACGACATCGATAGTCAGGACACGGTTGTGCGTGAGTATCTGTTGCGAGAGTTCATGGGGACCCCCTTTGGCGACTTAATTTTGGCGTTTATCTTCGTGGCGCTCTTGGCGGCGGGTATGAGTACCCTTGACGGCATTCTGGTTGCCCTGTCGGCCATGGTGGTTACCGATATATTGAAGCCCCTGGGGCTGGCCGATCGTCATGGGTTGGCGGTATCTCGCTATGTGCTAGTGGGGGTTGGGGTGGTTGGTCTGGTCCTGGCCTGGAGCCCACCGCCGGTTGTTGGTTTATTCGCTCAAAAAGGCGTCTACGGTCTGGCTGCCGCATCACTGGTACCCATTTTATTCGGGGTAGTTTGCAAAGGGCCGGTATCGATATGGGTCGTCGCACCGGCAGCTGTGCTGGGTTTACTGACTCACCTTGTGGGTAATTTGGCGCTGGGGGTTTTAAACCCAGCGGTGTCGGCCACCTATGGCATTTTTGTGGCGTTAGGGTGGGCGCTACTTGCCTATGCTTTTTTACCCCAAAAAGTACGCGCAGCTGCTGTTGACAATTCAACATCTGTTGAATAATGTTTTTGGGTACTCGTTGTAAGACCGTCTCAACGGGTATTTGCGGTTTGCTAACGATAACGATGCCGCTGAACGCTGAGGCCCCGTTGGGCACTTATCCGCGTGCGGTAAACCTTTAAAAAAGGACTGCTCTAATGATGCTACGCCACTCACAGAAGACCCCCATGGCCATTGCGGTGGCCTTATCACTAACACCCTTGGCCGGCACCACATTGGCTCAGGACAACAAACAGCAAAAACTGGTTTTGGAAGAGGTGACAGTCACTGCCCAACGTCGCTCCCAGAACTTGCAAGAGGTACCGATCGCAGTGACAGCACTGTCAGGGGATGAAATTCTCCTGCGCGGCATGTCCGATATCAGTGAGCTCGCCCAGAGTGTTCCCAGTCTTACCCTCGAGCCGTCTCGAGCCACGAACACTACGCTCACCGCTTTTATTCGTGGTGTGGGCCAACAGGATCCCCTTGCAGGCTTCGAGCAGGGTGTGGCCTTGTACATCGATGATGTGTACATGGCTCGCCCCCAGGGTGCGTTACTCGATCTTTACGACGTAGAGCGAGTCGAGGTGCTGCGTGGGCCCCAAGGAACACTGTATGGCCGTAATGCGGTCGGCGGTGCCATTAAATACGTAACCCGCCGCTTGAGCGACGAGGTGGATATTCGATTGCGCGGTAGCTTTGGTAACTACAACCAGCAAGACATTGTCGCCACGGTATCGGCGCCTCTAGCCGATAATTTTCGAGTGGGCGGTACCCTCGCCAGCTTCCAACGCGATGGTTACGGGGACAATGTGTTTACCGGCGGCGAGCAATATGACAAAGATATCGTCGGTTACCGGATTAGCGCTGAATGGGACGTTACCGATAGCTTGCTAGTGCGAGTGGCTTACGATGAAACCGACGACCAATCTTCAGCGGTTGCGGGTTACCGCCCGTTCGCATCGGTAACAATCCCTGAATACGGTCCCATTGGTGATGTATGGGACACCCGTGCGGGCGCGTCAGAGCAGGCATTAGGGACTACCACTGGTATCAACGGCAACAACCAGGTTGAGGCCAGCGGTTATTCGGTGACTATTGATTGGATGGTTAACGACGCTATTACACTGCGGTCTATCACCGCTGATCGCGAGGACTACACCGAGTCGGTGATCGATTTTGACTCGTTGCCCCAGCCCGATTTTGATGCCCCTGTTGTTTATGACAACGAGCAGTTCAGCCAAGAGTTCCAAATCTTGTGGAACACCGATCGCTGGAATGCGGTGGCTGGCTTCTACTATCTTGACGCCAAGGCCTCTAATGACTTTGACGTGGTGTTGGGTCAGCTAGTACCGGGTGGTTTAACGGCTTATACCGGTGGTGTTGTCGATACCGAGGCTTGGTCGGTCTTTGGTGATGTGACTTATGACGTCACCGATAAATTGTCGGTCGCGGTTGGTCTGCGCTATACCGAAGACGAGCGTCGCGCTGACATCTTCCGCGCCAACTATTTGGGTCTGCAGTCACCGTTCTTTGGCAATGACGCGGCCATCAACATAGCGGTGACCTCCGACTATGAGGCCGACAAAACCTATACCGATGTGTCACCCCGTCTGAATGTGGCTTATGCCATGAGTGATGATTTAAACCTGTATGCGACCTACTCACAGGGTTGGAAGGCCGGTAGCTTCGATCCACGTGGCGCCAACTTTGCCACCCCGGCGGTAGAGGAGGGTTACGAGCCCGAGCAATTAGACTCCTATGAGATGGGCTTTAAGGCCACCTGGCTTGATGGTCGCGCTGTGACTAACGTGGCGCTGTTCTATTCGGAATATTCCGATATGCAGATTCCCGGCTCAGTAGGTGTTGATACCGATGGTGACGGGGTCAACGATGACTTTGTCGGTACGGTGACCAACGCCGGTGAGGCCACCATCAGCGGCATCGAAATTGAAGGTAATATTCGTATTGCTGAGCACCTAGGTCTGGTGTTTGCGGCCAACTTCCTCGATGCCAGCTTCGACGAGTACATCGTCAATGGCATCAACATTGCCGATCAGAGGGAGGTCCAGAACACCCCCGAAAATATGGTGTTTGCGGGCATTAACTTCGACACCACACTTTTGGGTGGCTTCACGCTGTTCAATGTCAATTACTCCTATAAGAGTGATATCAGTCAGTTCGAAATCGCGAACTCCATACTCGATCAGGATTCCTACGGTGTTCTGAACGCCAGTGCCGTTTGGACCAGTCCTGACGAGAACTGGCGCTTTGGCTTGCACGGCAAGAACCTGACTGATGAGGAAATTAAGGTGTCGGGTTACTGCTTCGGTTTAGGTGATGGTCCTGGCACCCCTTCTGCCTGCCCATCGGCGCTGGGTTTAGAAAACAACATCTCAGTGTTTTATGCCCCACCGATGACCGTAACAGGCACCATCGAGTACCGTTTGTAACGGATCTTGCCCGGAGCCCCTCGGGGCTCCTTTCTTTATTCTCCACGACAGGTAGTTACCATGAGTTTTACGACTCCAAGCCCCCTATTGCCTGAAATATTTGCTCTGCACGGAAAGTGGCGTGCACCTGATCTGGCTGTCATTGCCGACGATCAGTCATGGACGTGGCAGACCTTTACCGAAGGTTGCCACCGATTTGCTCACGGACTTCGCAGCCAAGGCATTGCGGAAGGTGCCAGGGTGGGCGTGCTAATGACCAATGGCCTGCCTATGGTGCAGGCCATGTTTGGCACCATAGCTGCCGGGTGCGTGGTGGTGCCGCTCAATGTCTCAGTATCAGATACCGCCGCTGTGGGCATGTTGAACGACGCCGAAGTGAGCGCGGTGGTGGCAAGCGATGATCTGAGTGATCGCCTTGAGAGTATTGCAAATGCTTTGGCGCATCCCGTTCTGCGCATTGCCCCAAGCCCCAGAGCCGGTTGGCTATCGATTGACGACCTGTGCGCTGAACAGCCCGTGACGTTACCCGCCCTCACCATAGAGGGAGAGTCACTGATTAACATTATCTACAGCTCGGGCACTACGGGCCTGCCAAAGGGTATTGCACACGATCATCAGAGTCGCAGAGATTGGGCCTATGATTTGGCAGTGGCATTGCGTTACCACGGTGGTGCACGGACGCTGTTAACGATTGGGCTCTATTCCAATATTTCCTGGGTTGCCATGTTGGCTACGCTACTGGCAGGCGGCTGTATCCACGTCGTTGCTAAGTTTGACGAGCATGATTTTATTGAGCGGGTAAAGCGAGAGCGCATAACGCATACCGCGATGGTGCCTATTCAGTATCAGCGTGTTGTCGAAGCCGCCCAAGCCCGTGGCGATGCTGATTTTAGCTCTATGCAGGCCATGATGAGCTGTGGCTCTCCCCTGCGAGAGACCCTCAAGCAGGCCATCTTCCAGCATTTCCCCTGCGGCATCATTGAGCTTTATGGCTTAACCGAGGGCATTATCACTACTCTTGAAACCGAGCATGCGGAGGGCCGTTGGGCCTCTGTGGGGCGACCATTATTGGGCACCGACATTTGCATCGTCGATGATGAGAATCGGGTAGTAGGGCCCAATATATCGGGCGAAATATGCTCACGAGGGCGTATTGCTATGCCAGGTTACTGGCGTCGAGAGGACGCCAATGCCGATGCGTGCTATGTGGATGCGAATGGTCTCACTTGGCTGCGAAGCGGTGATATTGGTTACGTCGATGACGAAGGTTTTCTGTATATCGTCGATCGCAAGAAAGACATGATTCTCTCCGGTGGGCAGAATATTTACCCGCAAGATATTGAAGCTGCTTTTGTTCAGCACCCCGACTTATTCGATGTGGCCGTTATTGGTTTGGCCAGCGAAAAGTGGGGAGAAACCCCGGTTGCGCTGGTTGTTCCTCGACCCGATCACCGTATTGATCCCACTGAACTCAAGGGCTGGATTAATGAGCGTGTCGGTAAGCAACAACGGGTGGCCGATGTGATCGTTCTCGATTCATTGCCTCGCAACCCGAACGGCAAGATACTTAAACGTGAACTTCGCGAGCAGTTTAAGGATCGTCGCTATGTCTAACTATAAAGATCTGTTTTACACCGTCCCCGATGGTTTGACCCTGTACGCACGAGATTACCCTGGTCCCTCTGAACAGGCACCCGTGGTCCTCTGTATGCACGGATTAACCCGTAACAGCCGAGATTTTGCGGCTATTGCGCCGAAATTGGCGGTTACGCACCGTGTGTTGGTCGTGGAGCAGCGGGGTCGTGGCCGATCTGACTACGACAGCCAAAGTGATCGCTATCAATTGCCCAATTACGTGGGGGACATGCTCGTACTCTTAGCACAGCAGGGTGTGACTCGATGTGCCACCATCGGTACGTCAATGGGCGGACTGATGGCCATGGCCATGGCTGCTACCCAGCCTGCGCTATTTAGCCACGTGGTGCTCAATGATATTGGACCTGTCGTTGCGCAAAAGGGTTTGGATCGTATTAAAGCCTATGTGGGCAGTGCCAGTGAGTTTCCCGACTGGGCAGCGGCGGTTGATTACACTCGTCGCATCAACGGGCCGGCGTTCCCTCGTTTCAGTGATGACGACTGGCAGGCCTTTGCGCGTAATATCTTTATCGAGCGCGACGGCAGCGTGGTGCTCGATTACGACGGTGCCATCTCAAAACCCATGCAGGCGGCGCAGGAGGCGGCGGTCCCTCCAGATCTTTGGCC
Organism: uncultured Halieaceae bacterium; assembly: GCA_913057135.1. Taxonomy (GTDB): domain Bacteria; phylum Pseudomonadota; class Gammaproteobacteria; order Pseudomonadales; family Halieaceae; genus Luminiphilus. The sequence continues at coordinate 3,572 of CAJXNM010000041.1, read as the reverse complement.
GCTATTTGAGGCATTTGGCGATACCCCGCTCATGCTAGTACGCGGGGCTATTACCGACTTGCTCGATGATGATTGTGTTGCCGAAATGCGGCGCCGCAAGCCGGCTATGCAGTATGTAGAAGTGCCCGATGTAGGTCACGCGCCAACCCTTAACGAGCCCGGCGTAGCAGAGGCAATCGTTGACTTCATTAACGGTTAGACAGCGCCGGAATTTGGGTGTGCTCGTTGCGGTGGTAGCGGCCCTAAACTAAGCCTTCGATAGCGTCTGCGAGCGTTAAATCGCGCTCAGAGATGGCATTGACGTCATGTGTGATGAGTGCAATGTCAACGCGCCCGTACACATTGAACCACTCGGGATGGTGGTCTTGTTTCTCTGCCAGTAGAGCCACCTTGGCCATAAAGCCAAACGCCGTGACGAAGTTGTCAAAACGAAAGCTGCGGCGCAGTTTTCCGTCTTCAATCTGCCATTCAATATGGTCAGCTAGCCACTGCTCAAGGATCTTTGGTGATGTTGGTGCTATGGCCATTGTCAGCTCCTACCGTTGATGAACCGTTGCCAGTGATATCACTGCCCTAGGGTTTACGCACAAGCATCGCACCGCACTCCATGTGGTGGGTGTAAGGGAATTGATCAAAAAATACTAAATCAGTGACCCGGTGCGTTTCAGAGAGGTGCTTGAGGTTTGCTTGGAGTGTAGTGGGGTTGCAAGAGATATAGATGACGCGCTGAAAACCCTGGGCTAATTGCAGCGTCATGGCATCGAGGCCGGCCCGGGGTGGGTCTACAAGCAAGGTGTCGAGCCGGTAATCCTTTAATGGCTGTTGCAGGTGGGCCAATCGGCGAAAAGGCCGTATGCCAGCCATGGCATCTGACATGTCTTCTGCGGACATGCGCGCAAATTCCACATTGTCCACGTTATTGCGTACACGGTTGTGCTCTGCGGCGCGTGTCGCCACCTTGCTCAGCTCTGTGGCGATGACCCGCTCAAAGTGGGCCGCCAACGGCAGTGTGAAGTTACCGATACCGCAGTACAGCTCTAATAAATCACCACTGCTGCCTGCAGCGTGCCCGATGGCCCACTCGATCATGCGCTGATTGATGTAACCATTGGGCTGGGTGAAGGCCTGCTCCGGTTGGCGGTAGTGCCACGGCTGATCTTTAATATGCAAACACTCGTCGACCCAGTCCCGGTCAATAACACACTTCTGGCCACGACTGCGCCCCACGATGGCCACATTCAATTGTTGTGAGAGAGCCTCAGCGGCACTGTGCCACTGCTCATCGAGCTTACGGTGGTAAATCAGGCTCACAAGCATGTCACCGCTTAAGGTGCTTAAAAACTCTACCTGGAATAATTTGCGCCGTAGGGCAGGTGTCGCTGCGAGGGTTTCTTTGAGGATCGGCATCAGTCGCTGAATGGGCTCAGCGGCAATGTCGAAGTGTGTGATCGCAATAGGCTGCTTTGGGTCCTCGGGATTGAACATGACGTAGTCGAGGGCATCGCCCTCGTGCCACATTCGAAATTCAGCTCTTAGACGAAAGCCTGTGGGCGGCGACGAGTGAACTTTACTTGGGGCCAGACCCAGCGCAGCAAAGCCAGGCAGTAAATCGCGTACTTTCTTCTCGAGCAATTCGTCGTAATGGGCGGGTCTGGCGGAGGGTATGGTCATAAACAATTCTTAGGTTTAGGTAGGCCCGCGATACGGCTGGCGACCCGGGCTGGGCTGCCAGGAAACAGCGACATGAGATAAATAGAGTTACCTTTATCTGCACCAAGCTTGAGTTTCACGAATTTGACCAACGCGCGATTGGCCGGTGACGCATCGTAATGCTCGTAAAAGACTCTCAGTAACGACAGAATCTCCCAATGTGGGTCTTCAAGCCTGATGCCTTCTTCATGGGCAAATTGCTCGGCCACCTCGGGTGTCCATGTACGCCAATCCCTAAGAAAGCCATTGCTATCCCGTGCAGGGTCAGTGGTGTTCATAAGGCGTGACAGCGTCTTGCGTACAATGAAAAAGCCCCGTACAAGACGGGGCTTTCAGTCGATTGCCTGCGGCTCGCTTTAGTCGTCGCCACCGGTGAAGGCGGCAATAAGATGCAGCAGGTTGATGAACAGATTGTAAATGTTCAGGTACAGGGAGACGGTAGCGCGTATGTAGTTCGTCTCACCACCATTCACGATGCGGCTAGTGTCGAACAAAATCAGCCCCGACATGATAAGCACGATGGCACTGGAGATAGTGAGCGACAACGCGGGTATGCCCAAAAAGATGTTTGCAATACCGGCGACAATGGCTACCAGTAGGCCAACCATGAGGAAGCCGCCAAGATAAGAAAAATCTTTACGGGTGGTGAGCGCGTAGGCAGATAAGCCGAAGAAGACAATAGCGGTACCACCTAGCGCCTGCATGACCATGGTGGCGCCACCGGGTAGCGCCAGATAAAAACTGAGCGTTGGTCCCAATGAGGCGCCCATGACACCGGTGAAGGCAAAGATGGCCGGTAGACCTTTAGCGGTGTCGGCCATTTTATTCACAACGAAGAGTAAGCCAAAGCCGACCAGCGCTAACACTAGGCCCATCATGGGTGGTAGGTTGATGGCAATGGCAATGCCGGCAGTTACAGTGCTGAATGCCAGGGTCATGCCAAGTAGCATGTAGGTGTTCTTGAGAACCTTGTTAGTACTGACCAAACTTGCACTGCCGTAGTGGCTGCTGCCGGGCATGGCAATGGGTTTATCGTTCATAACGTTCTCCTCTGGGGCTACGTTGTAAAGCGTTTCGTTGGACGGGCCTGAAGCTTACAGGGTTTTACCCAACATGACGCGAACATTTCAATGGGCGCTGGCCGACGTTAACCCGCCAGCCTTGCTAATAATAATAGGGTTGAGTGTGGGAATTTCCAAGGGACCCACTAGGGATTTGCCTGAAATTCCACGGTAACGGATGCGCTGATACTGAGCTCACCCAGCTCGTAGCCTCCCGTATCCTCAGCCATGGCCATAACGGCTCTTGTAGCAACAGGCATGGGTGCACGCGGCCCTGTGCTAGCGTTGATAACCCGTGCCTGGCCCAGGGTGAGCCCCGCTGTGGCCGCCAACCGCTGCGCCCGCTGTTTGGCTTGTTTGAAGGCTTTCTCTAGCGCTTCTTGGTACGCCAGTTCAGATTCAGAACTGCTCAAACGGGGAGGGCTCACAGAGGTCACCCGGTGTTCAGTGGCTAACTGAATAATGGCCGCTAGCTGCCCCAAATCACGTAGGGTCAGTGCGATGGATCGCTCTACTAGGAAACCCTGCTCAACCTGTTGTTGTCGCTGCTGATCGTAGCGGTACTGCGGCTGAATTCTGATGCTACTCGCGTTGATATCGGCTTCTAACACACCGTGTTCACGCAAAGCGGCGATCAGTGCGCCAGCCTGACTCGACAGTGTGCGCTCCATAGCGCGAGTATCGTCGCCTCGCAGGGTGAAACTGAGTGTTAGATGAGCTTGGTCAGGTGCCACCGAGACCATCCCCGAGCCATCGACATGGATCGCTGATGCCAACCCTGGGGTATTACCGACGGATTCG
>CAJXNM010000040.1 GCA_913057135.1 uncultured Halieaceae bacterium | reverse complement strand
GGCCTTTAACGCCCATGCCTGAAACTCAGGCTGACGCGGTGGCTCGAGACCCGTTTCCTTCTTGCAACGTTTCTTCAGGGTTTCAATATCGCCACCCCGATCGAACATTTGCACATCGCCGCGCTTCTTGGCCATGCGTGCTCGAAGGGCCTCGGTTTTCTTCAGATCAACGGTCAAATCGTCCTTCATGACCACGCCGTAACGCTTGGCACCCTCTACCGAGACAAGACCTGCGCGCACGTCAAACTCGACCCGCTCTACTTCGCGCTTCAAGGGATCACCGCAGCCACCACCACCCCAGGTGTTGAAGTACAAAATATCCCCTGAAGACACCTCAATGCGGTCGCACTTGCTGGGTAATCTCTCTTGAGAGCCATCGGTGCGCACTAGAATCTTCTCAGAGCGTCGACCGGGCAAGCCACCATTCACACCCCAGGGGTAAGTCAACCAACGATCATCGTGGATCGAAATGGTCCCGGGCTCGAGGAAGCAATACCCCATACGCAGTCCGTTACCACCGCGGTTATAGCCCGCACCGCCGCTGTCCTGAATAGTCTCGTAGGTTTCAATGCGCAGCGGGAAGTAGCTCTCCAGGAACTCGTTGGGCACGTTGGTGAAGCTTGGCCACAGGGAGTGTCCATCGGGACCATCGCCAGAAGGCTTGCCGGGAATACCCCCAAACCCAATGGAGTACAACTGATACCACTCGCCGTTTTTGTCATAGCCCGAGTACATGAAGTGGGGACTGTCAGAGAAGCCGGCCCCTGCTAGGAAGTCTGGATCACCCTGCCCCAATAGACCACCCAAGACGTCAAAAATTCGGCCAAGGGCGTGGGTACGACAAGACAAGGCCGCGGGTGCCCTGGGCTTGAGTAAGGTGCCTTCTGGGATACGCACTTCCATCAGGTCGTAGAAGCCGTCGTTAAACATGATCTGGGGATCAAACACCATGATCATGTAGACGCCACAGAACATCTTGAACATCTCTTCGTTCAAATAGAAATTGATCGAACTGATGGACTGCGGATCGGTACCTTCAAAGTCAAAAATGACCTTATTTTTGTCCCGCCACATGGCGCACTTGATCTTGTATGGCCCCATGCCCAGACCGTCGTCACAGATGTAGTCTTCGAAGTACTGCTTCTTTTCTGGCACGGTGGTCTTGATCAACTTGGCCATGGCGCGCTTGTTACGATCGAGCAGTTCATCCAGTGCCGAATAGAACACGTCGTCACCAAAACGATCGGCCATCTCAATGACTCGCTTCTCCGCCGTGCGAATAGCGGCCACTAGCGCGTTGAAATCGCTGCGGTTCCAGGTGGGCATACGGCAGTTATGCAAAATCAAGTCGAGGATGTCGGTTTGTAGCTCATCACCTTTGTAGATCTTGGTGGGGGGAATCCGAATGCCTTCCTCGAAAATCTCTCGAGCATCGGTGGGCAAACTACCGGGCACCTTGCCGCCGACATCGGTCATGTGGCCGAACATGGCCGCGTAGGCAATCAACCGACCATCTTTGAAGATAGGTCGCAGTAACAACCAGTCGTTAATGTGGCTGATGGCGCCGTTACAGGAATAGGGGTCAGTAGTAAGGAATAAATCACCCTCTTCAATGGTACCGTCGTAGGCTTCCTTGAAGCCGTGAATGAAGCTTCCGAACTGACCCACAACCATTTTGCCCTCGAGGTTGGCGATCATGGGGAATTCGTCATGCTGCTCACGGATACCCGGTGACATGGCCGTGCGGAACAACACCGCATCCATCTCGTATCGGGCATTCATCATGGCATTTTCAATAATATCGAGCGTGATAGGGTCGATGTCTAAACGCTCAAATTTAGCTGGGTTGGTCTCAACAATTGTTGCTGGCATGTTCCTTCTCCCCTCTCAAGCAGACGGCGCAATAAGAATATTGCCGAACTCGTCAATGTTTCCGGTATGACCCGCAAGAATCACGGTCGTGGAGTCCATCTCAAGTACGATGGCGGGTCCGTCAACCTTATTGCCGGCCTTGAGTTTGTCGCGACGATAGAGGGTGGCGTCCATATCTTTGCCATCCATAAACACTTTTGAAACCCCGATTTTCGCCGCAGCCACCGGTGTACGAGATCCCGATTTCGGCAAACGACGGGCTTCAATTTCAGCACTGCGACCCTGGGCAACCGCACGTAAGTTGACAATCTCTTTGTCCGCATCGAGAGCAAAGGTAAACAACTGTTTATGCATGTCATCAAAGGGCTGACCAATCACCGATAGGTCCCCATCTTTGAGGGCGTCCAGTTCGAAGTCGACGGTCAACTGCAAACCCTGGCCGTGATAGCGGATGTCCGCTTGGCAGGACACCGTGCACTCTTCGGCGGCAACACCCTGCTTTTCCAGGGTTTTCAGGGCCTGGGCAGCCAGCTTGGTGTAAATTTTGGTGAGCTCTGCAGTACTGGTATTGCCGAACTTTCGGATAAAAGTTCGGGATGCTTCATCACGCACGCGGGTGGTGGCATCGCCATAGGCACACAATACTCCTGGGCCCGGCGGAATGATCACGGGCCAACTATTCATGAGTCGACCCAAGGCATTCGCATGTAGCGGACCCGCACCGCCAAAGCCAATCAAAGCAAAGTCCCGAGGATCGTGACCCTGCTCCACCGATACCAAACGCAGCGCACCGTACATATTTTCATTTACGATATCGATGATGCCCGCGGCAGCCCGTTTAATGGAAATACCCAAAGCATCAGCGACGGGTTTAATAGCCTGCTCGGCCAGATCTTTACGGATCTCCATGTCACCGCCTAAACGCACTTCACTGGGCAGATAACCCAGAACCACGTTGGCATCGGTAACCGTGGGCAGCGTGCCGCCTTTATTGTAGGCCGCAGGGCCAGGCTCGGCGCCGGCGCTTTCAGGTCCGACTCGAAGCGCACCGGTCAACTCGGGAACATGTGCAATCGAGCCGCCACCCGCACCCACCGTGCGTACATCAACAGAAGATGCGCGAACCGTGACATCGCCTACGGTCGTCTCACGGCGCAGTTGCGCTTGACCATTTTCCACCAAGGCCACGTCGGTTGAGGTACCGCCCATATCGAAGGTAAGTAGATTGTCAAAGCCCGCTTGCTTGGCTACCCAGACCGCCCCCGAGACACCGCCGGCGGGGCCGCTCATAAGCAGGTTAACGGGGAGCGATTGGGCTACCTTCGCGGTTGCCATGCCGCCGTCAGAGCGCAAAATATTCAGCTGAACACCTTTGCTCTTACGCTTGAGCTTGGCTTCCAAATTCTTGACGTACTCGGCAACCTTGGGGCGCACGTATGAGTTAGCCACCGTAGTAATCGTGCGCTCGTACTCCTGCATTTCAGGCACGACCGCCGATGACAGGGAAATGGGGATACCCGGCAACACGCGTTTAGCTATTTTCTCTACCGCTTTCTCATGGGCGCCGTTAGCGTAGGAATTGATGAGCGACACGGTCAGCGCTTCAATGTTCTCTGCTTTCAGGCACTCAAGGGCTTTTTCCAAGGCCTTTTCATCCAGGGGGCGCACCATCTTGCCATCGGCCCCCATCCGCTCATCGGCTTCAATAGTGCATGACAAGGGCGCCAGTGGTGCGCTCTTGTTGTAGATCACCCATCCACCCAGACCACCCGGCACATAGGAGCGAGCAATCTGTAAGACCTGTCGATAGCCTTTCGTAGTAACCAGACCGACCTTGGCGCCGCTTTCGGTCAACACGGTATTCGTCGCTACGGTGGTCCCGTGCATGACTTGGCTAATCTCCGAAGGATCAACCCCTGCATTTGCACAGACCCGCTCAATGCCGTTCATGACGCCGATCGATGAGTCTGAGGGTGTACTGGGCACTTTTGCGGTATGAATATCGCCTGAGGACTCATCAACCAGAATTAGGTCGGTGAAAGTCCCGCCGACGTCAACGCCAAGTCGGTAGGGCATGTTAAGCCTCCTTGTGATGAACTTATCGTAGTGGACGGCTCTACACGGCTATGTCGCGGCGAATGCTGCCTTACTTAATTGACCGGACATTTGTTGCGAGATACCGTTAAGCTCCAACATTGCACCAATCAGCGCAGGTGCGCAAGACACGTTTCACTTTAGTAGCAGGCTCACCGGAGACACACATGAACAAACCCCTTTCGGGTATTCGAATTTTAGCCATTGAACAGTTCGGCGCAGGGCCCTATGGCTCTATGTACTTAGCCGAGCTCGGTGCCGAGGTCATTAAAATCGAGAACCGTGCCTCAGGTGGTGATCCATCGCGGCAAAGTGGCTCAGTGACACTCACAGAGGACGACAGCGCTTACTTCCAGGCCTTTAATCTGTCGAAGCGCAGTGTCACCCTGAACTTAAAAGATCCCAAGGGACGGGAATTGTTCGAACAATTGGTCGAGACGGCCGATGTGGTCTGGAATAATCTTAGAGGCAGTCAACCGGCAAAATTAGGACTCGACTACGACAGCCTAAAACACGTTAAGCCGGACATAATCTGTACACACATCTCCGCCTACGGTCGGGATAACGAGCGCGCCGATTGGCCAGGCTACGACTACCTGATGCAAGCCGAATGTGGCTTCCTGGAAATGACCGGTGAGCCAGACTCGCCGCCCACCCGCTTTGGTTTGTCGATGATCGATTTTATGACCGGTGTCGTCGCTGCACTAGGTTGCGTCTCTGCACTACTTGGTCGTGCTACCCAGGGTGGCCGAGATATCGATATTAGCTTGTTCGATGTTGCGCTACATCAGCTGTCCTACCCGGGCACCTGGTACATGAACCACCAGATTAAAACGGGCCGCCAAAGTCGATCGGCGCACCCCTACAACACGCCTGTGCAGCTCTACCGCACGAAGGACGGTTGGATTTTTCTCATGTGTATGACCCAGAAATTCTGGGAGCTGCTGGTAGACAGAATTGATCATCCATCCCTCGCCGAGGATCCGCGCTTTGCCACCATGGCAGACAGGGCACAAAACCGCGACATCCTCACCGACGTCCTCGACGGCATTCTATCGACCAACACCACCCAGCATTGGTTCGAACACCTGCAAACCTATATTCCCGTCGCGCCCGTCAATGACTTACCAAAGGCCCTCGACAGTGGGTTCCCCGTAGCCACAGGTATGATTCAGTCACTGCAGCACCGCAGCTTTGGGGATTACCGCGCACTCAGCAACCCGATCAAGCTCGACAACCAGCGACTGTCTGCTGCTTGCGGCAACGGATTGGGCGCTGACAATGACGCTATATTGGGCGAGGAGTTAGGGATAGATAACTTGGACGCCCTAAGGGACGCGGGGGTCATCTGACCCCCGGAAAAACCCTAAACTAGATATAAATTAATGGCGCTCAAGGAAATCGAATAGCAGCTGGCAAAAGGCGATTTTCTCTTCTTTACCGGCCACCACATGGGCAACCTCTTCCATCATGACACCGACACCGTTGGGTAAGCCCTCCTCGAGGGGCATGGTGGTGCGAGGCCCTGTGATCACATCCTGTCCCGCATGCACCACGAGGGTGGGGGCGGCGATATCTTTCAGGTGAGGTCGAATGTCGTGGCCCAAACAGGCCTCAATGAAGCGCAAGTGAGCGGTCGGCCGCCCCTCAAGAATGCCCCAGACACCGCCTGGCCCCAACAGCTTGTCGCGGTTGGCATTGTAGTAATCAGGCCGAAACGAGAACGAAGCCACCATGGACTGGAACGCTGCAAAGCCAGAACCCTGGTGGATATCCCCAAAGGCACGTAACTGATCGGCCAGCATAGGGTCTGCCCAGGTCCAGCAACCCATATTCACCATGCAGCGGACCAAGTCAGGCCGCTTGAGGGCCACCCACTGTCCAATACAGGCACCCATCCCCACCAGACCAACAAAGTACACAGACTTCATGTTGAGATGATCGAGCAAGCCGGCGATATCATCGGCAAATAATTCGGTCGATGGGGTCATCGATAAATCGTCGGTCGACTCGCCGATACCTCGGTAGTCGATAATGACCGTCTGATATTTGTCGGTCATACCCCGCGCCAAATAGCCATGTCGGCCGTGACAAAAGGTATCCCAGCCCCCGATGTAGATGGCTGGTGGACCCTCGCCGTGGACTTCGTAATACATATCGTGGCCGTTGATGTGTGCTACCGGCATGGAGCTCTCCTGTGCTGGGTGTTTTGAGTTAGAGGGTAGAAATCAAGCGCGTCGCGCTAATTCTTCCAAGACGTGCTCTAGGGTCACAACGTCGGCATAGCGTCTGCCCACGTCACGTAAATTGCTTTCATGGGCCTCTAGATCTTGGTCGCCACAACAGTCCGCGGGAACAATGGTGCGATAACCCGCCGAAAAACTATCGACCACCGAGGCCCGAACACAACCTGATGTGGTGCAACCGGTGATAATGGTGGTATCGATGCGGTGGGTCACGAGCCAAGGTTTGAGCGGCGTTTCATAAAAGATGGAAGGTGCCGTCTTAGTAAACTGGAACACGTAATCGGGGTCGGCAATGCGAGGGTCGAATTCGGTACAAGGGTGCCCGTGATAGAAGCTACCGTCGTATAGGGTATCGATCTTCCAATAGGTCATCTCGTCGGGGCCACCCCAGGATACCCGGCAAGAGGCTGCGGATACACCGTACTGCTTGCAGGCCGCCAACAGCTTAGCCGTATTGTCCACCGCCGATTGAATGTGCTCGCTTCGCCCGATGGGGCTTACGCCATCGGTGAATCCGAGTTGAAAATCAACCATGATCAGCGCCGGGCGCTCACCAAAGCCAATGTCCCGTTGTCCATAACCGGCTTGCTCAAATTTATCCATGACCATTGCCTGCCTGTGGGTGAACGGGCAATATGACGCAAAATGTACGAACATTTCAAGCGCCGACCAGCAAAGCACCCAAAGGAGGACTGAAGCCATGACCCAACCCAGTTTTATTGATGCTTTTAGCCAGTCCTTCGAGATTGATCCAAGCTGTACAGCACTCATTGTCATCGATATGCAAAACGCCACGGGTAACCGGCACATGGGACTGGGTAAATTGCTCGCATCCCAGGGCCGAGCAGAGAGTGCTCACTATCGCTTCGATCGTATCGAGTCGGTGCTTGTTCCTAATATTCAGCGCTTACTCTCCGATTTCAGAGCCAACGACGCGACGGTGATCTACATCACCTATGGTGCACAAATGGCCGACGCCAGCGACGCACCCGCCCACATGAAACCCATCATCGTCGCAACCAACAATATTGCTGGACAGGCCGAACACGAGATTGTCGAGGCACTAAAACCGAATGCCAACGAACTGGTGCTGAACAAAATTACCCAGGGCGCTTTCCGCTCGACGGCCCTCGAGAGCACCCTTCGGGCTTTGGGTATAACGACCCTTGTTGTGACGGGTGTATCGACCAATAACTGTGTGGCCATGACGGCGATGGAGGCCTGCGAGTTACAGTACCGTGTTGTGGTTGTCAGTGACGGCACCGGTACCGATAGCGACGCCATGCAGGAGAGCACACTCACTATGTTGCGCCGTTTGTGGGCGCGGGTAATGAGCACCGACGAGTTACTCACCGAGCTCTCGAACAAGCGGCTGACATCGCTCTGAAGCCTGTACAGCCCGCGGGCGTCACTGGTGCACTCCTTATCGCAACCGGCGCGGTCCTGCTGGCGAGTAAGGGCCTCTTTGCCAAGGCGCTCTACAGCCAAGGGCTAAGTCATCTCGATGTGGCAGCCATTCGCTCGGTACTCGCCGTGCCCGGTTTTTTGCTGATTGCACTGTTACAACATCAGCGCCAGCACCGCGCTCAAACGGTATTCACAAGCCGTTCTATCGTGGTGGCTATGGCCGCAGGCAGCCTCTGTTACTACCTGGGGTCACTTGCCAATTTTTATGCTCTAACGCTCATACAAGCCAATGTTGAGCGGGCATTACTGTTTTCCTATCCTGCGATGGTCGTGGCGATGCAGGCCTTTGCTCAGGGTCGATGGCCAAGCCTCGGCATTTTAATGTCGCTGTGCGCAACCACCGCGGGTGTGGTTCTGGTCACAGGGGCACTGGATCAAGCACTCACCCCCCAAGAGCTTGAGGGTGTGGCATGGGTGCTATTTTGCTCAATGACCATAGCCATCTACTTCATGGTGAGCGGTCGTTTAACCACCACCATGGGCGCAGCGAACTTCACTGTTATTGCTATGACGACCGCTGGCGCCCTGTTCTTAATTCATTTCCTGGTGGAAGTAGATACGGTTGATTTAACCGAATTCACCGCGGCCTCGGCCGCCACGATGATCGGGCTAGTGGTATTCGCAACCATCTTGCCCCTTTTCTGTATGGCCGAGGGTGTACGCCGAATTGGCGCCTCCAGAGCGGCGTTAGTGAGCACACTGGGCCCGCCCGCCACTGCAGCGATGGCTTATGTGCTCTACCGCGAGACATTGAGCGCCAGTCAGCTGCTGGGCACCTGCATGGTGGTATTGGCCGTTGCGCTACTCGAGCTGAGGGGACACAAGAAAGGATAGACGACGCCGACTTGCGCACCGCACAAATGTCCGTACAATTAGGAAAAAGTGTGGAGTCTAGTTGTATGTTTCATGTTCGCAAGCTAAGCGAAACCTTTGGCGCCGAAGTGCTTGACTTCCAAATCGATGCCCATGCACCCGATGAGGTCATGCAGGCCATCAAAGCCCTGTGGGCGGAGCACAAGCTACTACTATTCCGGCATCAAGACCTGGATGAAGACAAGCTCGTGGCCTTCAGTCGTAAATTCGGCGAGCTGGAAATTCATGTTAGAACAGAGTACCTGTCTCCCAGTCACCCTGAAGTACTCTATATTTCCAACATGAAACAGGACGGTCGCAGCATCGGGATTTTATCGGATACCGAGGTCGGCTGGCACTACGACCAAATTTATCTGCCTCGACCGGCCGTGGGCTCGCTGTTAGCAGCACACACCCTCCCCCCGTCTGGTGGTAACACGGAATTCGCCGATATGGGCACAGCATTTGAGGCGCTACCCGAGGAAACCCGCCAAAAGCTCATGCATTGCCGCGCCGTACAATCCTACGAAGCGTTTAATCGCGCGTACAGTGTGCCGACCAATGACGAGCAGAAGAAAAAATCACCGGATATCGACCACCCCCTGGTGCGTCGGCACCCCATCACCGGAAAACCCGCTCTCTATCTATGCCCGGGAATGACCACGCACATTGTGGGCTGGGAAGCGGAGGAGAGTCGCGCCATGCTCGAAGAGTTATTCGATTGGTGTGTGCAGCCCCAATTCGTTTACAGCCATCAATGGCAAGACGGGGACGCGCTGCTGTGGGATAACGCCTGCACCATGCACCGGCGCGATCCCTTCGATCAGGGCCACCTGCGGTTGATGAAACGAACCACTATATTGCCACCACCAGAGCTGGCGGTACCGGTCTAGCCGCGAGGGTAACGGGTACCCACGAGGCCGCTCGAGCACATCGGCGCTGGGCAATTGCCCCAGCGCCCGGTGCTCATACTAGTCGGACTTGATTTCGCCGGGCACGGTACAGCCGGTATCGCAACACTGACCGGGCTGGCGTTGACGGGGTGGTGCACCGGATTCACCGGTATCAGCGACACCCCGGTCGAGCAAACGCTCTACCAGGGCTTGGCGCTCTTCAACCGGATAACGCCGGAATATTTCCCGTTTCATCGCCGCAGGCGAACCGCCACCGTGCAAACTGATAACCGAATACCAGCCCCCGGTCGACGACGCCGTCAGATCGCCAATGAAACGCGACACCTCCATCCGTTGAGCGTAGGGAATGTCGGAACGTCCACCGAGCACAGCCGCTAAATCACCGGCTGTTTCAGGATTGTGATCCTCATCGGGCCCCGGGAGAGCGACGATTAAGCCGCCAGACACCTCGTGTGCGGCTCGATGCATATCGTAAATTTTTGTGGCTAACAGCAGTTTTCCAATGTTGGAAAAGACCGGCTCAGGCATGAGTGAGCCGCAGGGGTCTGTCACCCCATAAACGGATGCAGCCACTCCGCAAGCAAAAAAGCTCTCAGTGATCTTAATAAGATCGACCATGGCATCCCTAAGATGGGGCACTTTATCCATATCGAGGCCGTTGGATTCGCTCATCAACGCACCGGCGCCAATCAGCAGATCTCCAAAACCTGCGCGCGCACCGATACAACTGTGGCGATGGTGATTGGCATAGGACGTCACTAAGTGCTCGGTGTGTTGCCACTCGCCCGCCATGAACACTCGCTCCCAGGGCACAAGCACGTCAGCAAAGTGGCACACCGCGGTACTTTGACCGTATTTTGCGCTGAATTTGGCCTCTTCATCACCAGGCCTACCCGCGGGTCGCGCCACAATCGTGAGCCCCTCAGCATCAATTGGCACGGCGCAGCACACCGCAAAGTCCTCATCGGCTTCGGTCATGGTGCGACAAGGCATGACGAGCAGTTCATGCATGTAAGGACCACCGGTCACAATAGCCTTGGTACCCGAGAGCACGACACCATCCGACCGGCGCTCCTTAATGTGTACATAACTATTGCGCTCAGACTGCTGATGGGGGCGCTTGCTACGATCCCCTTTTGCATCGGTCATGGCGACACCCAGTGTCAGATCTTCTTGCTGCACACGGTGCAAGTACTCAAGAAAACGCGGATGGTACTCGGCATTGCTCGCGTCCTGATCCATGGCCCACGTCGATTGATAGATGGCATTGAGAGCGTCATGGGTTAGATAGCGCTGGGCACAGCCGGTTTCGCGACACAGGAGTCTTACCGCCTCTAGCTTACTCAACAAATCGTCGGTATCGCGATTGATGTGCAACATGCGGTTGACGGTAGCACCCGAAGTTGCCTGCTCAGCGAGCATGAGACCGCCGTACTCGGGTCGCTGGGCAAAATCGTAAGTAACACCCACCGCGCGAATACCGGGCTCAAACTGGGGCTCATCGGCGACCGATGCAACCACCTGGCCGTTCACAAAAACTCTAGGCTGGTAGCGGCGCAGACTTTCTTTGTACTCCGCCGCCGACATGATTCGACCACCGCTGTTCATCAACATGCTATCTTCCTTAGCGCACGAGCGCTGTTACGCTTCACCCGATTAAACATTGGCGAGTGGACTTCGTAATAACTGCAACAACTCATGGCAATCGTCACTGTTGTCTAAGTCAATAATCGCCTGCCAGAGTGCCTCGACATGGGCTACCGATAAGCTGGCGGCACAATTTTGCTCAAACTTCCTTTTCACTTCCCGGGTCGTCAGCTGCCGCTCGCCAGCCCCCCTATTAACGGTCTCGAAATGCTCCAGCTCTCGCCCGTCGTTTAGGGTAAGAGTCAGTCCGCCGGAAAATACCTTGGGGTACAAGGAGCGATCATCGTGACGGCAGCTCAAGCGACGTGCCAGGTCGAGTACCTGGGGGTCCTCGCGCGCTTCATTTTCAAGCTCGCTCAATCCGAAGCGTCCTTTCACCAGCGCTGTTGCCACCGCGTACGGGGCCGAGAATTTGGCATCGTACTCACTTCGGGGGCGACGCTTTGCGTCCAAGGGTTCTGCGACAACACCGAATTGCTGTCGATGCAGAAGTATCTGACCCGATTGGATGGCATCGACTGTAACGCCCGCCTGGCCACGCAATGCCAGGGCGGCGTCAATCAGAGCATGATTAAAATGGCACACCGGGTACGGCTTAATCGCCACATTATCGAGCGCCCATTCATTGAACGACGGATCCCACTGTACCTTGTCGGCGTTGCGCTCATCACGGGTGTACAGTGAGAAGAAACCGTAGCGACCGGCATAGGCCTCGGTGGGCGCCTCAAAACCACTCACTGCCAATGACGCCGCAGTGAGCGCCGAGGACGCGGCCCAGCCCGGATGCAGACGTTTCGTCCAGCTGCCATCATCCAAAAAAGCCATGCTGCCACTCGCCGTACTGAGCGCGATACCCTGAGCGCGAATAGCATCATCCACAGAGCCACCCATTAAGCGTACCGCTGCCACAACAGCGCCAAACAACCCGACTAAACCGGTGGGATGAAACCCAAGCTCTTGGAACAACCCACCGGCCGCACTGCCGAGGCGACCATCAATTTCAATCGCCAACAACACAGCCATCAAAAAGTCATTGCCCGATAGGGAGCCATCACTGGCTAAAGCCAGTGCCACGGGTACCGCACTTGCGGAGCAATGCACCACGGACGCCAGGTGGGTATCGTCATAATCGAGCCCGTGGATAAGCACACCGTTGAGTAACGCCGCATCACGTATCGGCAGCTTACGCCGGCTCCCGATAACGACCCCGCTACCCGCCTCGGCGAAGCGCAGCAGCGCCACCTCGGTGCGGCCAGCAAAGCCGTGATGACGCGACGCCATGGCAATACCGATCGCATCAGCCACGCACAACTTTAAATAGGCCCATACCGACGGCGGTACCCTTTCGGGGGACAATTGCATGGCAACTTCAGCGATGCTGCGTGACAGACACGTCCCTGATGAAACGCCGGACATACCAACTCCTTATATGTCCGGACATTTTAAGCGGTTACTGTGGGAAATCCAACGGTTCAATGACTTTGGTTAAGCGCCTCAGCTAAGGCAAGAATACGCTGGGATTTGTAAACGATTGGGTAATCGATGAAATAGCCATCGAGCTGTATCGAAGCTGAACCTGCTGCCTCGGCGGCCTCGAAGGCAGCCACAACCGCTTGCGCGTGAGCAATATCATCGGCAGCGGGCGTGAACAAGGTATTGGTCAAGGGCACTTGATTGGGGTGGATACAAAGTTTACCGCCGAAACCGAATGTCCGTCCGCGAATCGCCGACGCCTGGAACCGCTGATCATCGTTTATCTGCAATACCACCGTGTCAATGGCGGGCGCGAGGTCCCCAAGCCGGGATGCATGGGACAAACGAGCTCTGGCGTACTGCAAGACCTCTTCATCGGCGTTCCAGGTGTAATTGAGATCGAGGGTGTAATCGCCACCACCGAATGCGAATCGGCGCACCCGTGAGCCTGCGGTCGCAAGGGCATTGGCGTGTTCAATGCCCTTCGCAGTCTCGATAATAGGCAGTAGATCAAGGGTGCCCGCTGCGATACCCGCTGCCGACTCAGCTTCGGAAAGCCAGCCGTCCACTTGTAACAGGGCATCGACCTCTTCCACCTTGGGAACAACGATGCCATTTAACCAAGGCCCCACGGTGGCACGGATATCGTCGGCACACCAGCGAGTATCGATACTGTTAACACGCACGTAATGACGGCAGCGCTGCTGCTGTACTCGATGGGAAAATGCTTGCACGACCAAATCGCGGGTGGCTTCTTTTTCGGCGACCGCAACCGCGTCTTCAAGGTCAAGAATGACGGCGTCAGCACCGACCTCAAACACTTTTTCAACGCGGCGAGGATGATTGCCGGGGGTAAACAAAAAGCTCCGGCACACATCAAAGGGATAGATCATGATAACTACTTACTCCAAGACCAGTGTTCTGCTGCCTGCCAGCCGCGGTTGAACTCCAGCGAGTAACTGAAGTTCTCTGCGGGGTGTTCTGACACGGATATCTCAAACACCCGACCGGCATTACCCACATAACGCCGGCACAAACAGAGAGAAGGGGTGCCATCCGGGGTGCCCAATGCCTTTGCCCTGTGCCCCGATAACACGCTGGCATAGATTTCGACGTTGATCCTCTCAACCTCTTCCCCAAAAGTTGTCGCGATCAGGTCGTAGACGGGACGACTGCTGGCGCCCAGAGCACGGGCAATACCGGCGTATTGGGGCAAGACATAGATATCGCTCCAACAAACGGGATTACCGTTATCAAAGGTTCGCAAGCCGGAAATAAGTGCCCACTCGGAACCCGCCTTACTCTTTAGACGCTTCGCCAATGACTGGTCGAGGGAGATAGCACTTTCTGAGATCACCCTAAAGGAGCTGTCAGTGGGGTAGCTCAATAGCTCGCTGGGGGAGCGCACCATCTGTACAAATGCAGGCCGTGCCACGGGCGAGATGACTAGGGTGCCGCGACCTCGCTCGCGCCTCACGATGCCCATATCTTCCAGCACCCGCAACGCTTCTCTGACCGTGTGGCGACTACTGCTGTAGCGATCAATTAGCTCCAACTCGCCGGGTAGCAGAGTGCCCACAGGAAAACGCCCATCACGGATGGCTTCCAGCAAGTCATCCGCAATGCGCCGATACATGGGTCGCGTGGCACCTTTGATGGCGTCAGCAGGTTGCTCGTCCTCTGGTTGCATCCTTTTCATTATTCACCCAAACTCAATTGTCCGAACATTTTATCATTAAACGCTACGGGTGGCTGCCAGCGATTGTGTGCCCCCCGCCGCCCAGCCCGATAGGAGCCGACACCGTGGAGACAAACCTCATATTAGATCGCTACCAACACATGCCGGGCCGTTACTACGACGACTTTGTTGTGGGCGATATTTACCACCACCAGCCCGGTCGCACCGTCACGCAGCAAGACAATGCGTGGTTTACCCTGCTAACCATGAACACCCACCCACTCCATTTCGATGAGGAATACGCCGCAACCACCGAGTTCGGGAAACCCCTAGTCGCCAGCCCCCTAACGGTTGCCATTATTGTGGGGATGAGTGTTAGCGATGTCAGCGCTAAGGCGATAGCCAATTTGGGCTGGAAAGAGATTCGTCTTACCCACCCGGTCTTTCCCGGCGACACCCTGTACGCCGATACCGAAGTTCTCGACAAGCGAGAGTCCAAATCGCGACCCAACGCGGGTGTTGTTAGTGTCAAAACCCGCGGTCTGAATCAGCACAACACCGAGGTCTGCGTATTCGAGCGCCAAATTTTGGTGCCCAAACGCGACAACTAAAATGCCCTCGTTTTCTTCATTCACTGCCATCCTGGAGGCTACATGACAAGCGACCGTGCACTCGAGCAACAAATTCTGGCCACCATCGACAAGTGGGTCGACAAAGAACTCAAGCCCATCGCTCGAGAATACGACCAAGCCGATGCCTATCCAATCGACCTTGTGGAGCAAATGAAGGAGCTGGGACTTTTCGGCGCAACGATCAACGAAGAGTATGGGGGGCTAGGTTTGAGCGCGACTACCTACGCCAAGGTTGTGTCGAGAATTTGTGAAGTGTGGATGGCACCGTCGGGGATTTTTAATTCCCATTTGATCATGGCGAGCTGTGTACAGCGGGCGGGCACTGAAGAACAAAAAGCACGTTTTCTTCCCCGTTTCGCCACCGGTGAACTGCGCGGTGGTATTGGCTTAACAGAGCCCGATGCCGGCTCAGACTTACAAGCCATTCGCACCGTCGCCAAACGGGATGGCGATAACTACATTATCAACGGAACCAAAACCTGGATCTCTAACGGTATCAATGGCAATTGCCTAGCGGTTCTAACAAAAACCGATCCTACTGCCGAACCCCGACACCGGGGCATGAGCCTGTTCCTGTGTGAGAAAGGTGACGGCTTCAGTGTTGGCAAAAAGCTCAAGAAACTCGGTTATCGCGCGATCGATTCCGCTGAACTCATTTTCGACAATTTCAGCGTACCCGCCGATAACCTGATTGGGGGCAGCGAAGGACAGGGCTTTCAGCAAGTGGCCGGTGGCCTGGAACTGGGCCGCATCAACATCGCGGCGCGGGGGGCAGGTATGGCAAAAGGCGCTACCGATATGGCTTTAACCTATGCTATGGAGCGCAAAACCTTCGGCAAAGCCATTGCCGAACACCAGGCCATTCAGCTCAAGCTTGCTGAAATGTCGACCCGAGCAGCGGCTTCTGCCCTACTCGTCGAACAGGCCGCCAACAAGTACGACCGTGCCGAGCGCTGTGACTTAGAAGCGGGACAAGCCAAGTTCTTCGCATCGGAATCGGCGGTACAAAATAGCCTCGATGCCATGCGCATTTTCGGTGGCTATAGCTATTCTCCCGAGTATGAAATTGAACGTTTTTACCGGGACGCACCGCTACTCTGTATTGGCGAGGGCACCAATGAAATCCAACGAATGATTATCGCCAAGCAGATGGTGGCAAGGGCCAGCTGAGACCCTAGCTCCCGGAGCCCAGAAAATGCGTGAACTCATCCGCATCAAGGCGCGATGTTCTATAACGATTCACGGGGGCGCCCGCTAGGGCGTACCCCACAGCCATTCCACACACCAACATCTGCTCCTCAGGCGCGCCAAGCAGCGGCATAATACTGTCGTAATAGGGGCAAAACGCGGCTTGAGGGCAGGTTTCGAGTCCAACGCCCCGAGCGGCAAGCATAATGCTCTGTAGAAACATGCCGTAATCGAGCCAGCTACCCAACTCCATATCCCGATCAATGGTGAAAAACAAACCGACCGGGGCATCAAAAAAACGGTAATTACGTACCCTGTAGGCCATCACCGCCTCACTGTCCTTACGGTCGATGCCGAGCAATCCGTAAAGGCCGAAGCCGGTTTCTCGTCGTCGCCCCAAATAGGGTTGGCGCCAGTGTTGAGGGTAATAATGGTATTCCCCCTGCCCTTCATCACCGGCCAAATACCGAGCTTCACAGGCACTGCTAATACGCGCTTTTAGGTCACCCTTTACGACCCATACCCGCCAGGGTTGAATATTGGAACCCGAGGGCGCCCGGGCTGCCACGTTTAATAGGTCGCGAAGGGTGTCATCGGTGACGGGGCGCTCAGTATCGAACGCGCGAATACTTTGACGGCCTTCAATCGCTGTCCATACATCCATCATGATGCGCAGCGATTTGAGTTATTACTGAGCCAGTAATGGGCCCGTCCACCTTGGGGCGCACCGATCATGTCGCTTAAGCTTGCAACGGCAGATAGCAGCGCCGGCATTGACACGCCAGTGTTCAGGCCCATCGACTCACACAACAACACCACGTCTTCCGTGGCCACATTCCCTTTAGCACCCGGAGCAAATGGGCAACCCCCAAGACCACCGGCCGCACTATCGAACTGTACAATGCCGGCTTCAAGGGCGGCGTAAACGTTGGCCAAACCCATCGCGCGGGTATCGTGGAAATGGCAGCCCAAACGTTCGGGGCCAAACTCAGCGACCAGCGCGGACATCAGTGTTTTGACGTCACGGGGATTAGCGGCGCCGATGGTATCGGCGATGACCAAGCGCGCGGGCTCCTGTGCCATCAGGTGACGAGCCTGGGATAGCACAACAGCAGGATCCACCTTGCCCTCAAAGGGGCACTCAAAGGCCACGGCCAAGTAGGCATGTACAGCGCTACCGTCAGCACGGGCACTCGCCAACAACTCATCGGCCATGGCGAAGGTCTGCTCGAGGCTCATTCGGATATTGGCCTGGTTCATCTGCTCAGTGGCCGCAACTGCAATGGCCACGGTATTGATGCCCGCGGCACGGGCCAACTGGTACCCCTTAAGATTCGGCACCAGTGCCGAGTAGTCCAGGGGTTGCGCTGGCAGCTGTGATGCCAATACATCGGTACCGGCCATCTGAGGCACCGCTTTCGGCGATACAAAGCTGCCAATTTCGAGCTCAGTCAGACCTGTTACCGCCAGCTCCTCAATCAACTGCTGGCGCTGCTCCAGGGTTAAGTGCTTGGGTTGTGCCTGCAGCCCGTCCCGAGGTGCCACTTCCTTAATGATTACATCGACTGCCATTGTGCGTATCCTTTGTCCGGTCATTTTCTGTTATACCTAGATGCTAGCATTTTAGTTGTCATCCACCACCGAGGAGCTTTGTTATGTCCCACACTCACACTAAATTGTCGATTACCGCTGCGGCGGCAGCAAAAGTTATCGCCGCCGCGCGCGCGAAAGCAGAAGCAATGGGCAAACCCATGATCATCGCGATTTGCGATGAGTCAGGGGCTCTCAAAAGTTATGAGCGCATGGATGGCGCGCCCCTGCTCAGCGTACAAATTGCTCAGGACAAAGCCTACACCGCCATTTCCTTTGGCATGCCCACCCATACCTGGCATGAGTTCATCAAAAACGACCCACCGCTGGCCGATGGTATTGTCAAAACCGACCGACTGGTTGTTTTCGGCGGTGGTTACCCCATCATGATTGACGGTCAAGTCGTGGGGGGCATCGGCGTCAGCGGTGGCCACTACACTGATGATATGGAGGTCGCACAAGCGGGTCTGGCTGCCCTCGAGGACTGACACCCCCGAGGCCGATGGTGGCTGCTTCGATGACCGACAGACCGTCGACCTCACTGCTCTTCCGTTAGCTGTATCGGCGCACCGGCGAGCAAGGACGGATCGAGATCAATCACTCGCCAATTCTCGAGCCCCTGCCGGGGCTCTGTGCTAGTGGTGTCGCCACCACCCTTTTTCACTGTTGCCACCGCGTCGTCGAGATTGGATACACCCAGTGACAGCAGGAACAGCCCCTCACCCCGCTCGCGCAACTGACGCATAGGCTCACCCTCAGACACTGGCTGTACCAACACCAGCCAAGTGTGACCCAAACGAACCCGAGCAGTGCGAACCCCGCGGCCCTCGAGGCTATCCTCGATAAAGTCTGAAATACCCAGCTGTTGCCGCCACAGTGCCATGGCATGATCCAGATCTGCCACAAGCAGATTAATGTGATGAATGCCCGTGACCGGGGTGATCTCTTTGGGGGTCATTAGGAGACACCTTGCTCGGCCGTTAGACGTTTCGCCGTGCGCACGATCGTGGCCGCATCCACCCCGAAGTGCTCTCGCAGGCGACTGCGGGTCTCGCTCAGGCCAAAACCATCAGTGCCGAGTACAGCGTAGGGGCCCTGTACCCAGCTAGCAATCATCCGTGGCAGACCGCAGACGTAGTCACTGGCGGCAACCGTGGGAATGGGCTCGGTGCCCAAAAGTGCTTGGATCCAAGGGACTGGGGCTTCTTCAGATAATGTCTCACCAGGCGATCGGCGCTCCCAACGCTCCGCTTCCCGGGCAAGTTCGATATAGCTAGTGATACTGTAAACAGCCACTGCATAGCCGTCACTGCGAAGCTGAGCGGCCGCTTGCAACACTTCACTCAAAATAGCGCCAGAGCCCAACAAATTGACCGCAGGTCCGGTACCAGCCATTGGCTCTAAACAATAGCCGCCCCGAACAATTGCGTCGTCCGTGGCCGCTGTTGGACGCGGGGGAACCCCTTGGTTTTGGTTGTACAGCATCAG
Organism: uncultured Halieaceae bacterium; assembly: GCA_913057135.1. GTDB lineage: Bacteria > Pseudomonadota > Gammaproteobacteria > Pseudomonadales > Halieaceae > Luminiphilus. The sequence goes on along the minus strand of CAJXNM010000040.1, from coordinate 3,564 downwards.
ATAATACAGCTCGTCGTGCTGCTCGACGAACATGCGACGAATGCCGTAGCCCACGAGGGCTGAGACCTCGTAGGGGAAGGCCGGGTCGTAGCTTCGAATAGAGGGCACCGTGCTTGCAAGAATAGGTGAGTGGCCGTCTTGGTGTTGTAAACCCTCTCCATTAAGCGTCGTGCGTCCCGCGGTACCGCCGAGCAGGAAACCGCGGGTCATCATATCGGCGGCGGCCCAGATCATGTCACCGACCCGCTGAAAACCAAACATCGAATAGAAAATGTAAAACGGAATGGTGGGCACACCGAAGGTTGCGTAAGCGGTACCCGCCGCTATAAACGACGCGATGGCACCGGCCTCGCATATGCCTTCCTGTAAGATTTGCCCGTCTTCTGCTTCTCGGTAGGTATTGAGCGAGTCCGCATCAACGGGGGTATAGCGCTGACCATCGGGCGAGTAAATACCCGCCACACGGAACAGGGCGTCCATGCCAAAGGTTCTGGCCTCGTCAGGCACAATAGGCACAATGTACTTGCCGACATTGGCGTCCCGCAGCAACTTGGTTAACAAACGCACAAGACCGGTCGTGGTCGACATGGGTCGCTCGGTTCCCCCATCGAACAGGGCAAACTGCTCTGGTGCAGGTGCGGGTAATGGCTCACATTTGACGGTGCGAGCGGGCAGATAGCCCCCCAACGCCTCGCGTCTAGCTCGTAAGTAACGCATCTCTGGGCTGTCGGCATCGGGGCAGTAAAAGGCCGCCTGTTCGACCTCGCTATCTGACAGTGGAATACCCCAGGCCTGGGCACAGGCACGGCGCTCTTCTGGACTGAAATCCTTCTTCTGGTGCGCGGTGTTGCGACCCTGGGCCGCAGGACCCAAGCCGTCCCCTTTCACGGTTTTTACCAACACCACGCTGGGGCGCTCGGGGGTATCCATGGCACGACGGAAAGCGGCATAAATTTTCTTGGGGTCCTGCCCTCCCCGCTTGATTTCTGCCACCTCCTCGTCGGTCAGCGCATTCATCATCTGCTCAAGTTGAGGATCACCGTGTACCCAATGTTCCCGTTGCTGATTACCGGGCAAAACCGAATAACGCTGGTAATCCCCGTCGAGGCAGGCTTCCATTCGGCGCCGCAAAACACCCGCGCGATCATTCGCCAGCAGTGCATCCCAGCCGCTACCCCAAATAACCTTTAGCACCTGCCAGTCAGCACCCCTAAAGGTTCGCTCCAATTCCTGAATAATTTTACCGTTGCCCCTGACCGGTCCATCGAGACGCTGTAAATTACAGTTAATCACAAGCACCAAATTATCCAGCCGCTCGCGGGCCGCGATATTGATGGTTCCCAGGACTTCGGGTTCATCCGCCTCCCCATCGCCGATAAAACACCAGATACGCCCGCCATCTTTAGCCTTTAAGCCGCGGCTCTCGAGATACTTTGCAAAGCGGGCAATGTAGATAGACATGGGCACAGACAGCCCCATAGAGGCATTGGGTACCTGCCAAAACTCGGGCATTGAGCGTGGATGGGGATAGGATGACAAGCCGCCACCCTCACCCAACTCACGTCGGTAATTCGACAGCTGTTGAGCACTCAGACGCCCCTCTAAGAAAGCGCGCGCATAAATCCCCGGCGCCGCGTGGGGCTGCGGCAATAAAATATCCACATCGGCGCGGAACACATGGTTAAAGCCAGTCTCAAGGGCCGTAGCCGCCGATGCGTAGGTGGCGATATGACCACCGAGTCCCTCACCCGCATCTTGTGCCTGCAACACCATGGCAGCTGCATTCCAGCGCACGATATTCTCGATACGTTTCTCCAGGGTGATGTCCCCCGGGTAAGAGGGCTGCTCTGCCAAGGGAATGGTGTTGATATAGGGTGTGTTTAAGGTGGCTTCCGACAGCACCACACCTAAATCAAGACTGTAGTTTTGTAAATCACGCAGTAGTAATCGTGCGGCCTCGGGGCCATGCTCGCGCACAATATCGGACAACGCCAATCGCCATTCGGCGCGATCTGCAGCCAATGATGCCAGCAAATCCGGCTCTGATTGCGGGTAGTCGGGCATTAACAAACACCTCTCAGGTCTTGCAATTTACGCTCAACGGTGCCACGGTTCGGGGCATTCATCAAATGTCAGGACATTTCAATGAGTGCCGATCGTACCTTAGAAAGAGCCTCCCAGGGTATGGGTAAGAAGCCCGCCCTCATCGTGGTTGATGTGATTAAGGGATTTACCGATATCAACTGCCCCCTGGGGTCTGAGGCTACTGAGGTCGTAGCGGCCAATTGCACGCTGATGGAGCTGTTTCATGAGCGTGGCTGGCCGGTGGCATTGACCTCGGTCGTTTACCGCCATGATCACGAGGCGACTGTGTTCAGAGCGCGACTTCCCGCACTCAATTTACTAACACCCGATCAGCCGTGGATTCAATTTGATGACCGATTACCGGTGACCAGTAGTGACTGGCGGATTGAAAAACACCACGCCAGCGCATTTCACGGCACCAATCTCGACGAGATGCTGCAAATAGCTGAGGTTGATTCTGTGGTCGTCACAGGGCTCACGACCAGCGGCTGTGTTCGCGCAACAGCCGTCGATGCGCTGCAATACAACTACCGTGTAGTTGTGCCCCGAGAGGCCGTCGGCGACAGAAGCACCGCCGCTCACGAGGCGAACTTGTTCGATCTAAACGCAAAATACTCAGACGTATTACCCCTTGACGAGGCACTGGCGCTGTTGGAATCCCTGTCTGAATAAGGGTTTGTTGCGTTTTTTAGTAAGGGAAGGGCGTTCGGACTAAACGCACCACCCACTGACCAACAACGCCAACGCTCAAACCCTAGTGCTGATTTTGCTCTGATTGGGCTTTGGTAAAGGCGGCCTGCTGCTCGGGGGTAGCCTCGGTTTGGTACAGGGCTTTCCATTCGTCGTAGGCCATGCCGTAAACCCGCTCTCTGGCCTGCTCTTTAGTCAGCTCAACCCCCTGCTCCTGTGCTGCAGACGCGTACCATTTCGATAAGCAATTTCTGCAGAACCCGGCCAGATTCATTAAATCAATATTTTGGACATCTTTGCGGCTATCCAAATGCTCAAGTAGGCGCCGAAATACTGCCGCCTCTACCGCGTCGTTATTCATGAAGCTTCATCCTTTTACTGCTCAAGATAGGTAACCTAGCCCCGTTCAACGGGTGCATTGACTCAATTCTCGTAGATTAGGGCAACCCCCGACCCTCCGACGACACCACGCAACTGATCAAGTAGCGCATCGCTCGGCACCACACACCATTGTTCCCCCAGCTGAATACAGGCCTGAGCTCGGGGCTGATGATACTCGACACTGACCGAGCAACTGCCCCCGCTCGCGGCGGCCAGCGATTCTTTAAGCTGCTGCTGAAACGCCTGGGTGTAACGACCGCTCTCAACGGTCAACCGAATTTCACTGACCCGTGACTCGCGGGCTGCCTCTAGCGAGCGAATAGCTTTCGCACGCAGGGTTAAACCGCCAGAGAAATCATCCTGTTGCACCCGCCCCTCGATAAGAACGATGCGATCTTTAACGAGCAG
>CAJXNM010000039.1 GCA_913057135.1 uncultured Halieaceae bacterium | reverse complement strand
GCGGAAATTGCTGGGATAATTCACCAACGGAACGCTTGTTTAGGAGCCTGAAGTCCGAGTGGGTACCGCCGCTCGGACTTCAGGAGCATTGAGGCAGCTCGGCAGGACCTTCAGAGTTACTTCATGGGTTACTACAATAGGCGTCGGCCGCATGCTGCAAACAACGGCATGCCGCCGGGAAAAGCCGAAAATCGGCTTAACTTGATGTCCAATTTCGGTTGACCACTACAGTATACCTCTCCTACCCGTACACGACTCTTTTGCCGTACCAGAGCGTTATGCAGCCGTGACTGAGCAAGCAATGGATATGGCGTGAGATGCCGTCATGCAGGCATCACTCTCTAATGACAGACTTCTGGCTACGGCTGCTGATAGAGCACCTGTTATGTATGCACTTAAGGAGAAGGAGAAGAAGTAGAGGGGGAGAGAGGCCTCTTAGGCTATAGCATGTGCAGATAACATTCCGACGCTGTTTTACCGTCAAGGTCCCTCTGGTAGGTAAGAGGCTGAAGAACCGCAAAATCTCACCGGCAAATCAGTGTGGGCGAGATACGTAATGAGTTTTTCACCAACGCTAATTATGTTTTTGAAGCTTCAAACAGCAGCCAAATCGGTAAGCCTTGGGGGATAAACTCAGGAGCCGCTGTCACTGGTGAGGAAGCCTCGCTACCCCCATACTCAGTAGAAACAGATGCAACGCAACTGTAAGTGGTGCCGTTCTCTAAACCGCCAACCGTGACTCTATTTGTGCTGGCGGAGCCCTCAATACCGTTACAGATAACCGAGTAAGTTGGATTCTCTCCTCCAGCAAGATTGGCAAGAACTGTTACTACCAGCTCGCCATCGCCGACATCTATATTTTCTATTTGAACTGAAGTAGGTACACCTCTGGGTGTTGCGAAGACAGGGTCAGAAGGTTCGCTACTTCCGAATCGGGAATTTGCTGTAAGCGTGCATGAGTACTCAGTACCGTTCACTAACCCGTCTACGAATACTGGCAAAGACTCGCTGGTAGCAGACAATCCGCCGCATTCCGCAACATAATTTGAGACGGGACCACCACTAGCCATTGAGCCACTAACGCCCAACGCTCCATCAGTCTCTTCGATGTCAGAGATTATTGGTTTGCTGGGGATGCCGCTGATGATGCTTCCGGCGACTGAAACCCCATAAAGGTTTCTAGTGTCCCCGTACAGTCTCACGAAGTAATTCCCAGCAGCACCGATGCCAATTGGCCATGAGTTTGTGTCGCCCTCAGTTACACGATCACCGAAGAGTAAGTTCCCCAGTTGGTCATAAACTTCAACGTAAACATAATCACAACAGGACGTACCTGTCGTCAAAACCTCAAGCGTTATGACACCAGACGATGTAGTTTCAAACGCAAAATAGTCATTGTCGTAGCCAGCAAGTGCGTATCTAGTATGAAACTGGCCTACTACCAGTGTGTTGTTGGGAATGAGATCAGCAGACGTCGCTGAGTTGTTATTTTCTGCCTCAACAACGAACAAAGGCTCAGCCTCTTCAACCAATACAGAGTAATAGTCGTCGGTATCGCCATACGTGCGGACGAAATAGTATCCGCTGCTGGAGCCCGAAAGATTTACAGGCAGTGTGGCTGAATTCCCCTCCTGTACTCTTCCGCCACTCAGCACATCTCCCTCTTGGTTCAAAACTTGGAAGTAAACGTAATCACAGCAGCTAGTGCCACCGGCAGCTAATGTGACGTCTACAGCACTGCCCTCGTCACCTGAAAAGTAGAAGAAGTCGTTGTCGTAATTGGTTGCTGCATACTTTGTATGGAACTGGCCGAATCGTGGCGTGCCGAGGACCAGAAGGTTGGCAAAATTGTTATTTGGTTCCGTTTCAAGACCGTTGTAACCCGATGGGTTGGTCATTACGAAGCTATAACCATCGTCGGTATCACCGAACAACCTTAGGAAATAAGTTCCTCCAGTTACAGCCACTTCCCAGTTTTCAGATGTGCCTTCTTGGACGCGGTCGGCGCTCAGCAAATTTCCTTCCGAGTCGGAGACCTCAAAGTAAGTGTAATCACAACAAGATGTTCCACCTGTTGAAAGCTCAAACGATAAGCGACCGGCCTCCACTTCTGTAAACGCGATGTAATCGTTGTCAAATCCAGTAGATGGGTAGCGTATGGAAAACTGACCGGAAATAGACGCACCAAGAGCCCCTAGGCTGGCTTGCGCGGGGCTGTTGTTGGGCTCGGCCTCAATAAGTTGAGCCGACGTTAGGCCACTCCAAAAGAGCGAGGACAAGAACCCAAATAACCATAAGGATTTGGCGCTGTAATATTTCATTGTGATGGGGATAATTGCATGGCTCTATACACTCTCACAACTTGCCACTTGCTTCCAGCGGCGTGTAGTGGTCAACCGAAATTTGACATCATGTTAAGCCAGCCCAAGTCCATCAGGTCCGTTAGTGAATCAAAGGCTAGTTTAAAATTCGGCAATAGTTAAGGCCTGTAGGCTCCTTCACTTGACCGAAGTGTAAAAACTTTAGGTTAACTTTGAGCGACTGGTCGAGTGCGTATGCGGCACTCAAAGAGTTAGCCGCCCTGTCTAGTTGCATCAGCACGCCCAAAACTACCTTTTACAAGCTGAGTCTGGACCACCCGCAGCAAGCCTTATGAACAGCCCCCCCGGGGGCAGCATAAGGGCTGGGAGAGTTTATTTGGGCTGCCACTGATAACGCATTGACCTAACAAGGCCTAGACAAATGGCGATGAGTGAGTCGTGTATTTGCCGACATTTTGCAAGTTCGTAGTCACTCAAGTCATGCGGAGGGTTATCCCACAGGTAGACAGCCTCACGCGCCCACGCGGCGATGGCGTGGTGTGCATCCTTGAGCTGTATCGAGTCATCCCGCAAGCCCAGAGCTGCGTCTATGGCCTCCTGAAGTATTTGCAGCTTCCGGCGGGTGTCAGCTGTAAGCGTGCGAAATATGTTTTCAGCGACGATTGGGGAGCTCGTAGCTAGGATTTCGAAGTCGAAAGGAAGCATCTGCTTTTCTGGATAGCGATATCGATGACTGGATTTGGTGACAACACCTGTAAATTGGCGTTTGGCTCGTAAGTGTACTTTTCAGGAAGAATTTTGGCTTACGTACTACCGACCGCATTTGCGATTAAGCCACGACTACCCTTCACTTCACTTATCGTGTGAATCTTTGCATGTGACTGTTGTCTAGCTTCGACTGAGCCGCCTTGAACACCAAACTCAATACGCCGGTTTTCCAGCGAGACTAAATAGAATCTAGCCTCACCTGTGAGCGCAAGTCTTACAACAAATTAAAATCTTTTGGGCCATAGTACTGCTCTGGCTGCCCGCAAAGGACCTCCTCCCATCTTGGCTCGAGATTATAATCGTGTGTCGCTCTCCCTCTGACCAAAGGCTTGGTCAAACGCACTGGCTCAAAGTAGGCGAGGTAACACTTTCCCGGCTCAAAGGGACCGAACATGTAACCACGAAAGCTCTCGTCCAAGTCCCACTGGCTGTAAACACCAATCGCTGGCCAGTCACGATTATCGTTTATCGTGGCCTGGGTAATTAGACGCAGTTTGTTACCAACCTCCACCTCGTGTGCAGCGAACGAACTAAAATCGTAAGAGGATGTCTGGGGAAATCTTTCGACGGAAATATCGTGTCGTGAATACCGCTGGTTGATGGTGTAGACCACAGCAGTGCTCTCAGTTGGCCGGGAATCTATTGTGCTTGCGCAGCCAAACAAAAATAATGCTAGGCCCGTGACGTAAACTCGAAACATATCCGCCTCCAAGGAATCACACAGAAGATTGTGATAACACTATGTGCAGGCCAGCAAAACGGCAAGCTTATGCGGTGTCGAACACGCCACCTCAAAAAACACAAGCGTCTCGACCTACAAACCTTGGAAGGCAAATGCGGGCACCAGACCAACCGCACAAACCCCACTTGCCGCACAACAGAGCTCCTACCGGAGTGTACAGTCCTGAGGTAAATATATGGGGTAGAATTAGTGAGCTGAGGTAACCGCTGGGGTAGGAAGCTTGCTGGAAATGGCTTACTTACAGCACTTTACCAAAATGGCGGAGCGGACGGGACTCGAACCCGCGACCCCCGGCGTGACAGGCCGGTATTCTAACCAACTGAACTACCGCTCCAGGTAGCTACGGCGCTGTATACACCGCGTTCTTCGGAACCAACACCGTTGCGGCATTGGTGGGTGGTGACGGGATCGAACCGCCGACCCTCTGCTTGTAAGGCAGATGCTCTCCCAGCTGAGCTAACCACCCCAAACCGGAGCCGCGCATTATAAGTGCGGCCCGAAAGCTGTCAACGGTTTATGACAAGTTTTTTTCAATCACCCTCTGTGAGGTGTACACTCGCGCCCCGAAAACTATGGGGGATTCACCTTGGAACTGTATAAAGATTTTCGATTCGAAGCGGCGCATCGACTTCCCAATGTGCCTGAAGGACATAAGTGCGCGCGATTACACGGCCACTCCTTTTTTGTGCGCCTCACCATCGAAGGACCCGTTGATGAACACACCGGCTGGGTCATGGATTTCGATGACATCAAGCAAGCGTTCTCACCGCTACTTGAGCAGCTGGATCACCACTACCTGAACGAGATTCCGGGCCTTGAGAATCCCACCAGTGAGATTTTGGCCAAGTGGATTTGGGATCGGCTGAAGCCCGCCTTACCTTTGCTGAGCGCCGTTGAGATACGAGAAACTTGCACGGTTGGCTGCACCCACCGAGGCTAATCCAATAGGAAATCTTTGTCCCTGAGGCCGGTAACGCACACCAACAATGTGCTCGCCGGCCTACTGTCGGAATAAAAAGACGGTTGACCCGTCCAAATCTTTATGCACAAGGGGACGCGGTCGTTAAACAAATGTGAACTTAGCGTTACAAGGCCACAAACCGCTCGCAATTGAAGCTTTAAATTATTGATTTTATTATTATTTTTGCTTTTGGTTAATTTTTAACCAGTCTAACAAAGGCCCCATAGCTAGTGCGCTGAGGGGCCGGTTGAACAAATTACCCACTAAATTATCCACAGGTTCTGTGGAAACATTTGATGACTTTTGACCGCTGCAGACTGCGTCTTAAAGTAAGAACTCGAGTACCAAGCGGTTGAACTCTCTCGGCTTTTCCGCATGCAACCAATGCCCGGCATCGGCGATCGTCGCCAGCTGCGCGTGGCTGAATAAGGACTCGACCAAAGGCCAGTCACTATCCTTCACGTAATCGGATTGTCCACCCCGAATGAACAGGGTCTCGCCATCAAAGGGCGCATCTGCGGTCAATCCCTCCCGGAAGCGCGGGTACGCTTCGGTAATGCCGGGATGATTCAGGCGCCAACGACAGGGCCCATCTCCATCACGCATGAGACTCAGCAGCAGAAACTGAATAACGCCCTCTTCCTGTATGGTCTCTGCCAACAGCACTCCCGCTTCCTGGCGCGATCGGCAATTCCCCTTAGCCACTCGCTCCAGGCCCGCCAATACAGCCTGATGGCCAGGCGGGTACGCGACGGGGGCAATATCAGCCACTACTAGACGATCGACCAAATGGGGTTGAGATAGGGCAAGCTCCATTGCCACCTTGCCACCCAGGGAGTGGCCGACAAAATGAGCCATTGGAATATCGCGTTCGGCCATCCAGCCAGCGATAGCCTCAGCATAACTTTGAATGCAGGGACGCTCGGTCCATGGTGAGTGGCCATGATCGGGTAAGTCGGGGCTATGCACCCTGAACTCACTTTGCAAAGCACGTGCAATACTGCCTAGGTTACTACCCTGCCCAAAAAGACCGTGTAGCAACACCACATCTGGCCCTTCACCCAACACGCTGTCGTGCAGCCTGTTGTCCATTACCGCTCCTCCTTTGTTAGCATCGGCAACTTTCCAAAGGAGATTATTGCAATGACAGAATTGAAACGTCTACGGTTGTTAGTGACCTCTGTCCTACCTTGGCTGTTAATTGTGGGGGGCTGCGCGGGCACAGGCGGTGGCTATAACCCCACCACTAACATCAATGAGCTCAATCAAGAGGTGTTAAACGAGCAGCCGATCAAAAACGTGGTCATCGCCCACGTAAATCTGGGTAAGCCATCCCGTAACTATGTTGAACGCTCCGAACCCATGATCGACGGTCGCGTGGCTGCCTACCTGAAAGACAACGGTTACAAAGTGCTGCCCCAGAGAGAGTTCAGTCAGCGCTGGGATAACGCAAAACTCATCTACGGCGATCCGGTCGACCCAACAACCGGACGTGTCAATACCAAGACATTTATTCAACTGATAAGCGCAGTTCGTGACCAAATGCGCGAACAAACCAATGTCGAGGGTTTTGTATTCACCGATCTCATCGAGCATGAAGTGACCATTGGGGCGGGTATGACGCGAATTGCGCGATTCCACGGCGTCAGTCGCAAGCCGACGCTGCGTGGCGCCGGTGATGGGGTCACTGCAGATTTTGACTGGGGTGCGCCCATGGCCGCCATCTCACTACAGGTGAGTCTGTACAACCTAGAGCTGAAGCAGGTATTTGCCGGCATCGGCGGAATCGATTTATCGGACGCTGTCGATACCCGATCAGGTCGTGGCTTTATTCGACGCCGGGATATTCTGGAGAACGAGGACTTTATTGATGAGGGTATAGAGCTAGCTCTGCACCCGCTCATCACCATGAAAAATTGGCCCGGACAGAATCCAGAAAGCTAGCCCAAAGGCGCTTACTAACAACACGCGCTAACTACACCAACCCGCGGCTCTGTTACTAAAGGGCCACGGGTCTTGGATGAATGCTCAGTCCTGAAAAACAGGATCTCGCTGCTCAAGTTTGGCGGCCATGGCCTCACGTACATCGTGCTGACTCATCATGGCCGCATTCCACAGCGCCACGTACTCGAGTCCGTCATCTAAGCTGTGATCTCTGGCGTGATTGAGTACCTGTTTGGTGCCGCGGGTGGCGAGCGGTGTCTTACTGGCAATGAGCTTGGCTAATGCATGCACCTCATCTAACAGCGCCTGCTCATCATCGAATACTTTATTGATGAACCCCACCGACAGCGCTTCCTGCGCATCCATATAGCGCCCGGTCAGAGCCAGCTCACGCACAACCCCTTCGGGAATTAATTTCGGCAGGTTCTGTAGTGTGCCCACGTCCGCCACAATGCCGATGTCAATTTCCTTGACACAGAACCGCGCATTAGCGGCGGCATAACGCATATCGGCATAGCAGGTCATATCGATGGCAGCGCCGACACATGCACCGTGCATGGCCGCTAACACAGGCTTACGGCAGTCGCGCAGGGCCTGCAAATTACGCTGCAAACCCCGTACGTGATGGAAAAATAGTTCGTTGGCGCGACTTGGGTCATCGTGCTCAAAGGTAATCTCGCTGAACATCGACAGATCGATACCCGCGCAAAAATGCTTTCCCGCGCCGTTCAGCACCACCACGCGCACAGCAGGTTCCGCGTCAGCCCATTCAAAGGTGCTTTGCACCTCTCGCCACGTATCGGGGTTCATAGCATTGGCTTGATTGGGACGGTTAAGGGTTACCGTCAGCACATAGTGCTCAAGAGCCAACGATAAAGTATGGGTGACGGGCAGTTCCATGATGCTCTCTCACAGTTGACAGTAAGTAGTCAGGCTCACAATTGACGGCAGCCGAGTATTCAAAGTGACGACCAACCTTCTCAGGTTCGTCGAGCGTACCCCTTAAGCTGGGTTGAAACGACGAACGTAGTCGCCTAACGCCGGTCGATCAATGGGCTTTGCCGAACCCTCGGCGGTACCCAAATACAAAAATCCAATCACTTCATCTTCGGGCGCCGCATCGAGTTCACGCAGCACCCAGGGATCGCGGGCATAACCTCCGGTGCGCCACATACCGGCGAAGCCCAATGCCTCCGCCGCCAGTAACATACCGTGCAAGGCGCAGGCAACGGCGGCGACTTGCTCCTGCCTTGGAATCTTTGGATGCGCCGTGGGTTTCAACAAGCCAGCAATGATGAGTGGCGCACGCAATGGTGCCCTGAGTGCCTTGGTACGCTCTGCTTCCCCTGCTTCAGGATTGGTCAGCAACAGGGCTTGCTCAAAGATCTGGCCCAAGCGTTTCCGGGCTTCCCCTTCAATGATAAGAAACTGCCAAGGGCGAAGACGACCATGATCGGGGGCGCGCAAACCGGCGGTCAAAATCGCTTCGAGATCGCTATCAGTGGGTGCAGGCGTCACCAGCCGCGGGTGACTATTACGGTTATGGAGAGCCGCTAAAACGTCGGCAGCTTGGGATCGTGTCATGGGGCACCACCTTGGAAAACCAGCGGTAAGGATAGCAGGCCGATGGGCTAATCCCCATTAACTAAGAGACCAGCCTTGGGGTAAGTCTGTCTCTAGCGGGATGCGTCGATCGCCCAGCTTCAACTCATCGCTGGACACCGAAATGTCGTCGGCGGTTAATACACCCGCATCAAAATGATAACTGGGTTGCCAGTCACCTCGAAGACGCTGGGCCTCTATAGCAGCCCGCTGACTCTGCACCGCATCATGCCGCTGCCCCCAGGTTTTGAGGACCGCCTGGCCGTGATGGGCACGCAGTAGGTCCAGGGTAGCTTCAGGGCTCAGCAATGCTGCCGAGGCGTTGTTTCCACCAAAGCCCTTACTGTTCACAATGGCATAGTCCTTTATTGGGCGGGACTCGGTGCGTAACAGAAACTCTAGGGACTGGGTATGCACATCATCGGCCACCGCATCGATGGTGTTGATGGCCGGCACAATACCGGTTTGCCAAATACCCAGCATGGCAGATAACTGGTCACCGGCGGCGGCCCCAAGAGAATGACCGATGTAACTTTTAATCGCGGCCACAGGCCACTTGGTAACACCGAAGGCGGCGGCAACGCGATTGATAATATCCGACTCGGTAACACGATTTTGCGGCGTGCCTGTGCCGTGGGCCTGAACCATACCACCTTGCGCAAGGCGCTGCTCACCCAGCATGCTGCGCAGTAAAGCCGCCGCCCTAGCCATGGTGATGAAGTTACCGGCACCGGGGCCGCTAATGGATTTCTTCGGACCATCCGCATGGACAAACACATCGGGCACGGCACTGAGTACCGGCGCACCCAACTCCAAGGCGAGGGTATCGTCGAATAGCACGACCACCTGCGCCGACTCGGCCATTGTAAACCCGCTGTTGTTGCCAAAGGGACGGCAGGCGCGGCGTGCATCAACCGGCTGGTCATCGGACAAACCATCTAAGGCACGCAGGGACCGATCAGTGGCCAAGGCGCCCATCGCCACATAACCTTCCATGACCTCGGGCACGATAGGTGCCTCGGCGGCACCCACAATGGCTACCCGAGCGCGACCAGAGCGAATATCGGCGACCCCTTGACGCAGGTTGTACAGGAATGTGGCACAAGCCCCCAAAGCGGGCCCGGTATTGCCCATTGAGCGCAACACGTAGGCGTTAATAAAGTCACCGGGCATTTCTGCAAAACCCAAAGGACACTGCTTGGAGGATACCCGACGACCGGTGGCTCGGCCCCGTAACATACCCCCGGTGCCGTCCTCATCAAGCTGCCCCATCGAGCTACCCACATACACACTGACCGATTGCGGGGCTACTCGAGACGCGACCTCAGACCAGGCAATCCCTAGATCAGCCAATGCATCGGACGCGGCAAATACCGTCATCTGAAGCGCCCTGGGGTGACTCCTCGAGGGGTAACGACCGGCCGGATCAAAACCCGTGGGCAGTTGACCCGCAGCACTCACCTCGAAAGGTCGCGTGCCGGGTAGTAAAAGCTCCGTATCCGGGGGAATGTCGATAGCGGTACGCCGACCATTCCCCGCCCTCGCGTTAAGGGTCGGATCAAGGCTCTCTACGGCCTGATTGGGGGCTAATTCGGCTGCCGCACCCTGACTTAAATTAACCCGGCGTGCCCGGGGCACCGCTTTGGGATCAAAGTGAGATGACTCGATAGCACGCACTAGAGTGCCAGCATCTTGCGTAACACCGTCTTCGGTACCCATCAATTCCGTCAGCGCAGCTCGAGTCTCGGCGGCGGCGCCGGCGGGCAGTGCCGACATGACCATACGGCGATAAGCGTGTCGCTGGGAGCTGCGTCCGGCACTGTTAATACCGCCGGCGGCAACCATCACTGGAAGACGAAGCATAAAGACAACTCAATGAACGTAAGTGAATGAACCCTGTGGGATATAGCCGTGTGGCTACAGCAGTGTAGTGAGCGCAGCCCTGATATTTTATGTATATTGAGCCATAAATTATGCATATTCAGCCATTTGTCAGCATTCACATTTTGGTGACGACCGGTGGCAACCGGCGATAACAACGCGATTACCCTAGTTGGAGAACACCTGGCATGAACTCGCCTGCTGAACCCAGCGCACATCCCAGCACTGAACCCATGGCTAACGTACTGCAGGGCACCCACTCTCGGTCCCGGCAAGGCCAGCCTCGCCTCGGACAACGCAAGCTGAGGGTAGCGGCGCCCATTCACAGCAGGATGCTCACCTCGTCCATTACCCTGCCCTTAGAGATACTTCGCGCTGCTGCCCAAGCCAGCGGTGAACTGCCAACACCCGAAGTGAGCTTACAGTTGCTCTCGGAGCACGGTGGCCCGGTGCAACCGGCCGACGGCTTAGTACTGCACAGTCAGCGCTACACTGAGATGCAGTCACCCGATCTACTCATCGTACCTGCCATTTGGCGCAACCCGCTGCGGCTACTACCCTCTGCCCAGTGGCAACTGCCGCTTATCGAGCAGTGCGTCGCCGCGGGTAGCCAAGTGTGCAGTGTCGGCAGCGGCACGTTTTTACTGGCAGAGTCGGGTTTACTCAACCATAAAACAGCCACCACCCACTGGCACTGGTTCGATAGCTTCAGCCGTCGTTACCCCACTGTAAAACTACGTCGCGATCGACTTATCACCCAAAGCGAAACGCTTTTCTGTGTCGGCTCGGTCAATTCAGTGGCGGATCTTATGGTGTATTTCAGCGAGTATTGGTTCTCAGAGACCGCCGCTCGCACCGTCGAACAACAGTTCTCACCGGAAATTCGGCAACCCTTCGTCCCCCACTCACCGTGGGATGACGCGGAGCAGCACGGCGATGAACAAATTGCCGATGTACAAGTGCTCATTCGTCAACAACTGGGTGATCCCCTCGACATACCCGCGCTGGCGGCGGCCACTGGGATGACAACCCGAACCCTCAGTCGCCGCTTCAAACGAGCGGTTGGTATGACCCCCAGCCACTATCTCAACAACTGGCGGATAAAAGAGTCTCGGAGCCTACTGCAGCACAGCAATTTATCGGTTGCGGAGGTGGGTTGGTCTGTTGGTTTTCGCGATCCCTCACAATTTAGCCGCCAGTTCCGCAATGCGGTGGGTATGACACCCAAGCGTTGGCGCATGGCGGTTCGAGGAAAAAGCTTTCATCCGTCTGAACAGACGTAGGCCACACGTTGAGGTAGCACCGGCCCTGTGGCTAAATGCCCGCCCTACAGTTTGCGCAGCTCAGTCCCATGGGCGTGGGTTCTCGCAGTGTTGGATCCACATGGATCCGAATGATGATGGAGTTAACAATGAGCAGTACGGTGTATTTGGTCGGCGGCGCACGCACCCCTATGGGCGGCCTGATGGGCGATCTTGCAGATGTCAGTGCGACACAACTTGGCACAGTGGCCATCACAGGCGCGCTACAGCGATCGGGTGTCGATGCCAGCACCGTCGACGAAGTCTTCATGGGCTGTGTGCTGCCTGCGGGCTTGAAACAGTGCCCCGCCCGCCAGTCCATGTTGGCTGCGGGCATTCCCGCCAGCACCGGCGCGGTTACCATTAACAAAGCCTGTGGTAGCGGCATGCAGGCCACCTTATTTGGTCACGACAGTATTGTTGCGGGCACCAATGACATCGTAGTGGCAGGCGGATTGGAGAGCATGAGTAATGCCCCCCAGGTATTACTCACCGGTCGCAAAGGCGTGCGACTGGGACACACACAGCTCTACGATCACATGTTCCTCGATGGTCTTGAAGACGCCTACACGGGCAAAGCCATGGGCAGCTTCGCGCAACAGACCGCTGACGAGCATGGCCTTACCCGGGAAGCCATGGATGCCTTTGCCATCGAGAGTCTGCGCCGAGCAAAAGCGGCCATAGAAGGTGGCTGGCTGACCGATGAAATTGAGCCTGTGGTTGTCAGCAGTCGAAAAGGCGACGTCACCGTGTCGGATGATGAACAGCCTCACAAGGCTAACATCGACAAAATTCCAGCACTGCGCCCCGCTTTCGCCAAAGACGGTACCATCACTGCCGCGAACGCAAGTTCCATCTCTGATGGCGCCAGCGCCCTGCTTCTTGCCAGCGAGGCCGCCGTGGCCAAACATGGACTGACACCCATGGCACGGGTTATCGCCCACAGCCGAGCCAGCCGCGCCCCTGAAGAATTCACCCTTGCTCCGGTCAACGCCATTGAGCAGTTGCTAGCCAAAACTGGCTGGCGGGCACAAGACGTGGATTTGTGGGAGATTAATGAGGCCTTCGCCATGGTGACCATGTTGGCGATGAATGCGTTTGACTTAGACCACAGCAAAGTCAACGTAAACGGTGGTGCCTGTGCCCAAGGGCATCCCATTGGCTCCACGGGCTCGCGCATCATTGTGACCTTGGCCCATGCACTGAAACGACTTGGTCTGCGCCGGGGTGTTGCCGCCCTGTGCATTGGTGGCGGTGAAGCAACAGCCATCGCCATCGAAATGCTCGATTAATTCCCCCGGAGATTCACCATGAGCTTAGCCTCTATACCCGCTCTACTCGACGACATCCGCGCTGGGCGTATGGTGATCCTGATGGATGACGAGGATCGGGAAAACGAGGGGGACCTGATTATTGCCGCCGAGAAGGTAACCCCGGAAATTATCAATTTCATGGCAACCGAGGCCTGCGGACTTATCTGTATGCCCATTACCCCCGAGCGGGCGCGGCAGCTGCGTATCCCCCTTATGGTGCGTGACAATCGGTCGCAGCACGAAACCAACTTTACCGTCTCTATTGACGCCACCGAGCAGGTCGGCCCGGGTATCAGTGCTGCACAACGGTCCCACACCATCCTAAAGGCGGTGGCGGCCAACGCCAGTCATAATGATATTCGCCAACCTGGCCACATTTTCCCGTTAGTGGCCAAGCCTGGTGGTGTCTTGCGAAGGGCTGGCCACACTGAGGCGGGTGTGGACTTGGCCCGCATGGCAGGCCTTGCGCCGGCGGCTGTCATCGTGGAAATCATGAACGACGACGGCACCATGGCGCGCCGACCACAACTCGAGGCATTCGCCGAGCGACACGGCCTGAATATGGGCACTATCGCGGATCTCATCGAGTATCGCTCAATACACGAGCACTCCATTGAGTTCCGGGAGAGCCATGGCGTCAATACCGAGTGGGGACAATTCACCCTACACACTTTCCGCGACCTCATCGATGACACCGTCCACTTTGCGCTACAACGCGGCAGCGACGTATCGGATGCACCGATGCCGGTCAGGGTTCAGCCTGTCAATACACTGCGTGATGTATTAGGGACCACGGTAGCCGGTGGTACCGTGGGCTGGTCGTATCGATCGGCCATGCAACATATTGCCGATCACGACCGCGGTATTGTCGTTATGGTCGGCCAACCCGCTGATGCCGATGCCTTACTCAACGATGTGCATCAGTTTCTCGCCACAGGCAGTCCACCGCCCGCACCACAGAATTACCGCTTAATCGGCACCGGCGCGCAAATTTTGCGCCACTTGGGCATCGAAAAAATGCAGTTACTGTCGGCACCGCTGAAGTTCAACGCCCTGTCGGGGTTCAATCTGGAAATTACCGAGTTCATTAGCGAACCTCAGCGCTGAAACCTTTTGAACCATACCTGCGCGCCACTTAGCTATGCAGCGTCACTACCTGCTGATAGGTGGCTCGATCGGTAATGGCAGCGTTGGCGGGGGCCGCCTCATCCGGGTAACCGAAAGACAGACCAAACAGTAATTTTTGATCATCGGGTATGGACAGCGCTGGCTTCACCACGTTCGCCATGAAACCCAAGGCGGTTTGGGGACAAGAGCCAAGACCATGGGCTGTAAGCCCCAACATGACCGTTTGCGCAAACATGCCCAGATCACAGGCCTCACGCAAACCAAAGCCATCGGGTAGCGTAAAAAAGCACACCGCTGGGGCACCAAAGAAACGGAAGTTATCGAGGAACCAAGCCTGGCGACGGGCTTTTTCTTCACGGGGAATACCCACCGCTTCGTATAGCACCTGCGCGGCGGCGTACTGGCGCTCCTTGTAAACCCCCTCATAGCGACCCTCGTAGGGAAAGTCGGGGGCTACATCACCGGCCATGAAGCACTCGGGCAAACGGGTACGCAGGGACTCTAGTTTGTCACCGGTCACGATATGGGCAAACCACGGCTGAGTGTTGCAATTGCTTGGGGCGCGCAAAGCGGCCGAAAAAACCTGTTCAATCAGTGCTGACGGCACGGGTGTCTCTTTAAACGCTCGAATACTGCGGCGTTGGGTGGCAACTTGAATAAAAGCAGCGCTGACATCATTCACGGGGGTCACTCCTTGACTCACTTTTCGACGTTAGATTTTTTATGCCACCAACGACAACAAGGTCTGCAACAAACGCTCATCGTCGTAGTAAGGGGCGCTTTGATCACTGATCAGTGCCAGATCGAGCAGTTCGACACCCATGGTCTGCAGGGTTTCTCGCGAAACATCCGAGGCATAGTGGCCGCGGCTACTGTCAATGATGACGTAGTTTAAAACATCGCCAACCGCTCGGCCGTCGCCGCCCAGCTGGGTGACCAGTGTACGCAGACTGTCATCAATACTCATACCCAGCTGCTCTGGGTCAGACCCTAAATTAGGTATCAAGACTTTAGGTGCTGCACTGGCTGCAACAGCACGGGAAACCCCTTTGGGCAATAAGGTGGCCATGAGGCTCGAGTAGAACGAGCCCGGGGCGTAACAAATAAGCTCGGCGCCTGCAATCAGGTCGTGGGTTTGAGGCTGAATACTCACTTCAACGGGCGTCCAGGCCTCTAAGGATGCGGTCAGCACAAGTTGGCTCACCGGTGACTGAATAGGCGGGACTTCCTTACCGGTAAGTCTATGTTGGCCCAACACCCGAGCGCCATTTTCAAGTTCAGCAGCCAGATGGACATTGTCGTTTACGATGGCGCGAACCGTGCCCTGAACGCTGACCAGTTCCGAGAACAACGCCAAGGCAGTATCTAAATCTCGATCGTGGCCGAGGTAGGCACCGGCTAAAACCAAATTGCCAACCGATGCCCCACAAAAATCAAAATCCGTCGGTAACTCGGCATACACTCGGGCTAACTGTGCGCAAATTTGCTGCCGAAGAGGTTCTGGCATGTCGGCCATCAGCTCGTGATGACCCGCTACCATCTGCTCAAATAGGCGTCGAAGCTGGCCCGGGGCAGCCTGTTCTGGTAGGCGATAACGGCAGAACCGATACACCGCAGGACTGCCCTGTAACGACTCGTTGGCTAGGGCCATTGACCGGTGACGCAGATCACCCACAGCGGGCATGTCAAACGCTTGACGCAGCATCGCTGAGCTACCACCACTGTCAAAGGGCGTCACCAGATGAATGGTATTGTGGCTGTAGGCCTTCAGCTGCCGACTGAGACCGTTGAGGGCTGTGCCGCCGCTAAAGAACAGCATGCTCGGCCCCAACTCGGGGTGCTCGGCATAGCCGTTAATACGAGTAGGGTCGGGGTCGGCAATGGCGCGGCGGCTATGCCCGTTATTGACAGAAATCTTGGTCATGGCCGCAAGTCTCAGCGGGAACTCCGCTTTACGCAAGCACCCTGTCATCTGTGTTTTAGGTCGATAGCACGCTGCCCTTCAATACCTGGCGGGCAACCGCTTTCTTATAAGCAGACGCTCTAACGGCTTACCTTGATCGCCGGCTATCGGCCAATAGCGACCTAAAATCCCTCTCCAGAGAGGTACTGTCAACCTAAAGTGAAATCTGGCTTTACCCCGCCAGAAAGAGCGGCTGAGAAGCTTCTTCGATGCAAAGAGGTTGGCAAACCCTCAGATGATTGCCTCAAGTCCTTTACGTTCGATTAAGTTCAGTAGTTTGAGTGAAGGGCCGCTGGGCTTTTTGTCACCCACTTCCCATTTCTGGACTGTAGACAGGCTGGTATTAAGCACCGCAGCAAAAACTGCCTGGCTCACATGTGCTTTTTCACGCAGAGCTTTAATTTTTTTGGGTGGCATCTCGTGGATATCGAGATGACACAACGCATCGAATTCACCCATACGGCGCTTGCTGATCAGCCCGGCACTATGAAGCCCGCCAGCCGTCTCGTGCATCTCATCAAGGATTCGACTACTACGCTTTGTCGTCTTCATTGCATATCTCCACAATCTCACCTGCATCTAGCGCGATTGTCAGTTGTTGATCATCAAAACTGAGAAGCTCTGACGCCACTTCTTGGAGCGCTCTGAGCTCATCTTTGTCGACATTGGAGCGCTCATTCTTGCTGAATCCGAATAAGAAGAACCATCTACCTGCCATTTTTGTAGCGACAATTGTTCTAGCCCCGCCACGTTTGCCATAACCCGGCAAGGCAACTCGCTTTTTTACAATGCCACCCCCAAGATCGGCATCGACAAGACCCTCGCACATATCTTGGACTGCAATACACAAAGCGACATCGGTCAGGCCTGTCTTCTTCATCGAGCGTGTAAAGGTGCGTGTTTTGAAGACCCTCCTCATGCGCAAATCATACCACTGGGTGCAACACATTGTTATCAATACTGAGAGCAAATAGGCGTGAATTTGCCGCCTCTCCAAGCCGCCGGCAAGCCCATCAATTTCTCAAAGATCACGCCAATACAGCCGTCGATCGGGATCTGTTCCGCTACCTGGTGCCATACTGAGTTTCCTTCCAACCATAGGAGGAACCGACGGATGTTTTATCTGGTTGACGAAGTCGGTGCCAAGCCACCGTGGAACAAGGGAAAAGTTATCGGTCAGAAAAAGCCCCTCAAACTGAAAGAGATTTGGATGATTCGAGTCCAACGGCATATGGCAGGTGATACTCGTGGACTAGCCCTCTTCAACCTCGCCATCGACAGCAAGTTGCGCGGCTGTGGCCTCGTTAAGCTCAAGGTAAATGATGTGGTGCATGGTGACCGCGCTATGAATCGCGCCACCGTCATGCAGCAAAAAACCCACCAACCGGTACAATTTGAAATCACCGAGAAAACACGTGACGCCGTTGAAGCGTGGATCGCCAAAGCAAAATTACGCGCGGGTGATTACCTGTTTCCCAGCCGGGCGAAAGCGCCCCGCACCTCACAACCAGGCAGTATGGTCGGATTGTGCATCAGTGGATCGACGGTCTTGGCTTAGATCCCGCCAACTATGGCACCCATACCCTGCGACGCACAAAGGCCTCACTAATCTATCAGCGAACGAAGAACCAGAGGGCTGTGCAGTTGCTCCTTGGGCATACCAAACATGAGAGCACGGTCAGATACCTAGGTGTTGAGGTTGACGATGCGCTCGAACTCGCGAAGCAGACTGAAATCTAAGTGGATAAAGCGGTCGCTCGCGGGCGGCCGCTGTTTGCCGCTGTTTAGAAGAGAGGGACCGGCCAGGAGCGATCACCGCTAGCATATCCGGAAAACTGGCAGATGATCAGTCCAAAGAAGCTCATCAGGCCGCCTGATTTGTTAAATGACTACAACAGACTGTTCGGCGCAAAGTATTGAATCCGTCTCACAAGGTCAGCTCTTTTTTCTCGGAATCGTCATAAAACGGAAACAGACTTGTAACTACTCCAAATCATCATCGCGGACGGCTGGTTCCTGCCCCATAACCTTTCCCGATGCCACTGGAGTTTTTTATGCACTTACGTCGTCCACTCAGCGCCGCGATCAGCGCGCTAGTCATGTCTGCCAGCGGCCTCTCCGCTGTAGCCCAAAACGAGCAACTGGAAGAAGTCCGGGTTGTAGCATCCCCTATCAAACAATCTGAAATCGCATCAATTCTCTCCAAACGCGAAGCGCTGAATGTCGTGGACGCCATTTCGGCTGACACTATTGGACGCTTTCCTGATCAGAATCTTGCCGACTCACTGGCTCGTGTGCCCGGCATAGCTATCGAGCGCGACCAAGGCCAAGCGCGCTATGTCAACCTTCGCGGCGCACCATTCCGCTATACCGCTATCGCTTTCGACGGGATCGATGTACCGGGTGCTGAAAACGGACGCATACCACGATTCGACAGTTTCCCCGCAGTCATCACTCGGGCGCTCACAGTGAACAAAGCTGTCATGGCCAATATGCCTGGGGAAGCGGTATCTGGGTTCATCAATATCGAAACTCACAGCCCGTTTGATAAAGAAGGCCTTTCTTTGGCAGCAGATGTGGGCCTTGGCCAACAGGAACTAGGAAGTGGCGACGTAGACCGTGCAGCGCTGCGTATGTCATGGTCCGGCGAAAACATCGGCGTTATTGCCTACTACTCAGAGAACAGCCGCGAGCAGCTTACGGATAACCGAGAGTACGATTTCGGCTTGACGGCCGATGGCACCAAAGTCGCAAATGAAGTCGATTTTCGAAACTACAAAATCAAGCGCTCCGATGAAGCGTACGGCGGCACCATCGAGTATCGGGGCGATGGTGCGCTGTCTCGCCTGTTCTTGAGCACTCTTTACTCGCAATTCACCGATGAGGAAGAGCGTAACCAATACGTGATTAGCTTCCTCGCACCACAACCCGGCCTTACTGCACAAGGTGCCCCGGCATCCATTAACCGTTTGCTGCAAGACGGCATCTATGAGAACAGCACCACCACCACAACACTGGGTGCTGATTTCTCCATGGCTGATTTTGATATCAAGGCTTCTTACAACTACACGGAAACAGAGTTCCTTCAGGATCTGCCAATCATTTTCCAGGCGGCAGGATTTGCGGCACTCCTCGAGACCGGCCCCAGTCCATTCTTTGCCGACTATGATTTTAGTGACGAAACTGACCCTAAGGTCTTTCTAAGTTCACCACTGACACCTGAGTCCATGGCAGACCCAGCAAATGCGGTTTTCCAGGCCAATCTTGGACTCAGTATTTACAACCCGCTGGATCAAGAGGTGGATAAGTTCAAGCTCGATGCGAGCCGCGACTTCAGCTCAACATTCAACGTAGCTTTCGGCCTACAGTTGGATCAGCGAGAGGCGGTCGGCGGCGCGCTGACGCAGGCAATTAGCCCATTCCCCGCCGACACCATTAACATTAACGACTACAATACCGGCGAGCTGTGGGACGCCAACACCACCAATACCATTGGCGGTACGTATTTTGACAACCCCGCATTGGATGCCGCGTGGCAAGCCAGTGGCGCTTACCCAGCGAAAGAAATACCCGCCGAAAACCAAATTGCTATCAACGAAGATATTCTTGCGTTTTATGGCATGGCGACTCAAAACTACGATTGGGGAAGCTTAGTGGTGGGTTTGCGCGTTGAGCAAACTGATGTTGAGAATCTCGGCATCGACGGCTATCGCTATGAGGACGACTTCACTCACTGGCTGCCGAATGCCCACTTGAACATTGATTTGTCTGACAGCGTGAAACTGCGTCTGTCAGCTAGCACGGGCGTCAATCGACCCACTTACAATGAATGGCGAGCTAGCGCGTCCTTAGACCCCATCGACGAGCAAATTCGTGGCGGAAACCCGACACTGGAAGCTGAAGAGTCCTACGGGTTCGATGCATCGGTCGAATATTACCTCGACAACGGCGGCTTGTTGTCGGCGGCCGCTTTCTACCGCGTCATCGACAATGTGATTTATGCTGACGCCAGCCAAATTGATGCGGGAACGTACGATCCTGCGCTTGCGGGCGAAACCTACACCTATGTCGGATTTCTCAACGGATCTGACGGCGAGTTCTCTGGACTTGAGCTCAACGCTGTCTACTTCATGGATTCTCTGGTTGATGGTCTCGGTATTAGCGCCAACCTAACCATTGCCGACTCAGAGTTCAAGCGTCAAAACGGCGAAACGGTTGGGCTGCCGGGTACTTCAGACATGATCTACAACGCTGCAGTCTTTTATGAAAACTTTGGCCTATCAGCACGACTGAACTACAGCTGGCGTGATCAGTGGATCTCGCCAATTGAGGATCCCGAGGAATACTGGGGTGAGATGGAGCGCCTAGATGCGCAGATATCGTACACACTGCCTTTCGACGTCCTCGGTGCTGAAAGTAGCATCTACGCAAACTTCAACAACCTGACCGATGAAACCGACACTCGCTACGCAGGGAACGGTACGATCAATCAGTCCGAGAGCTACGGAATGCATTACTTGATTGGATTGCGAGTCAACTTGTAACAGACAAACAGGTAGTCTTTGGGCATGCAACGCATGCCCTTTTTTTTATCTAGCTAAGCGGGTCCATCGCAGGAGAAACATTGTGCTGAGCACACTTTTTGTCTCAATCGTCATTCATCTATCCGTATTTTCCCTGCCAACTTGGGCAGAGACAGCGGGCTCTGTCCCTACTGCAGCAGCCTCAGCAGAAACACTGATGAGTTATCGCCGCCTCCTCCCTCTTGAAGGCGGTTCAAACTTTCGGGACTTAGGTGGCTACCCGACCGCCGATGGAAAATTCGTTAAGCGCGGCTTGTTGTTTCGATCTGGGGCGATGACGGGCCTCACCCAGGCCGACCAAGACTACTTGGCTCAATTTCATTTTCAGAGCGTTATTGATCTGCGCTCGAGTGAAGAGCTCGACTTGTACCCCAACCAATGGGCAGAAAACGCCGGGCTGAGCTATGTTCACCATGACTACTCAATTGTCGACATGATGAAGAAATCTGCCACCGAAGGCAGCACAAGGCCAAGCGACTATTCGGATATGTACTTTCATATGATGGATTTTCTGAAACCACAGCTTTCGCTGTATTTCTCCACTTTGCTTGAGGGGGAAGTGCCGGCGGTTGTTAATTGCTCAGCGGGACAGGATCGAACGGGTGTCACTGCTGCTTTGCTTCTGACCACTTTGGGAGTTCCACGGGAACTAGTCATCGAAGACTATTTGCTGTCCACCGATTTTCGTCGGCCTGATCACGAAAAGGGGAATATCGATTTGGCGACCGCTGCCAAAACGAACGCCTTCGCCGCTATGATGCTCAAATATGGACAAGGTAAGCACAGCTCGAGGCCAAACCCTCTGGTAACAGCCGAGGGCACTCCATTTGTGTCATTCACGCTCGAAACTATAGAGCAGCGTTATGGAAGCGTATCGGCGTATCTTGAGCAGGAACTGGGAGTCGATGCTGCGGCACAGGAAAAACTACGTGCCATGTACCTACAGTGACTAGAAAACGAGACTTGGTCGAGGGAACCAATTGAGGAAAGCTGCGTCAATATGGAACCCCTGACCTGCCTTCGGCCGCGCGACCTATGATCGACAACATCAGTCAGCGTCTTTTTTCCCAAACCCCGACCGCAACACTCTACCACTACACCTCCCTCGGTGGCTTGATGGGTATTGTTGACAGTCGATACTTGCGCGCTAGCGATGTGCGCTTCATGAACGATTCAACTGAGCTGCGACACACACTTGATCTTTTGCGGCGTCACATTGAGCGACGTATGCGCTCGGGCACCGATCACCCTAAACTGATGACAGCAATGCTTGAGTGGTTGTCTCACCGGGTCGTCGGTGGCCCCATGATCTTTGCCGCCTCGTTCCGTGCCAACGGCAATCTTTTGAGTCAGTGGCGGGGTTACAGCGCTCACGGCAAAGGTGTCAGCATCGGCTTCGCCCCTGAACGTATTCAGCGCTGTGCCGAGCAGCAGGACTTTCTTATCGGTCGATGTATTTATGCCACCGATGTGCAGCAACAGTTGATCGAACAGATTGCCGACGGGATCGAATCCGAGGCCACACGGGATGACGCCACGGGCGACGAGGCGTATAGCCAGATCCTCGAGCAGAATGAGGAGGCGCTGTTAAGTATCGCGGCAATGCTGAAACACCCGGCCTTTGAGGAAGAAGACGAATGGCGCGTGGTCTCTCCGCGGATAGTTGATTTACATCAGCACCCTGTCGGCTTTCGCGAGGGGTCGTCGATGCTGGTGCCCTACTACCGATTTGATCTCAGTTCCGGTCAGCCTTCCGGTATGCCGTTGGAGCATTTGTTCGTTGGGCCCTCGGGAAACGCTGAGCTTTCCATGACGTCGATCGATTTGTATTTGGAGAGTCGAAACGCTCGCCCCAAGCACGGTATCAGTGACTGCGAAATCCCCTACCGTAAACGCTAGTGCACGCTCAGCAGCGCAACTGTGGCGACTACACCGTCGAGAGATACCGACCAACCTGGCACTCGCGAGTTAAGCCCCCGCGTCACTGCGACTGAGCTGCAAACCAACCGCGTGTTTGATTAGCGAACCAAACCAATGACAGCATTACCGGCACTTCCACCAGGACACCAACAACGGTCGCCAGCGCGGCACCCGAGTGCATGCCAAATAAAGAGATGGCTACCGCAACAGCGAGCTCAAAGGAGTTCGAGGTCGCGATCATGCAGGCTGGGGCAGCGATATTGTGCGGCAATCCCAGTCTCTGCGCAGCGAGATAGGACAGCGCGAAGATACCGTAGGTTTGCAATAGCAGCGGTATGACGATCAAGCCAATAATCAGTGGCTGCTCAACAATGGTTTGGGCCTGCAAACCGAGCAGCAACACCACGGTAGCCAACAAGCCAACGATCGACCATGGCTTCAGTGCTCCCAACAGACGTTGTAACCGCGTGTGATCATTGGCTTTGTCGAGACGCTTGCGGG
>CAJXNM010000038.1 GCA_913057135.1 uncultured Halieaceae bacterium | reverse complement strand
CTTTGGCTGTGAGACTTGCCTCAATATCGAGAAGGCGGCACGTGGCGATAGTTATCGATATGGCGGTACGTGGAAGGACCAGCGTCATTGATACTTATGGATCAACCTAGCCTTTCAGTGAAACAGGGTTACCAACGTTGAACATGCCTACTGTTTTGCTGTAATCGACCCCGGGGATACGCTCACAGTCTGGCGGAAGCGCTTGTCGCTTTTGTGAAAAGTAGGTGGTACGCCAGTTCCCCATTGACTCGGGGTTATACGTGAAGAATGCCGCCCGGCGCTGGGCGTTTGAGCGATTTGGACCCGAACGGTGCAAAAGTAAGCTACTGAAAAGAACAAGATCGCCCGTTTCAACGACCAAGGTTTTCCACTCAAAT
This sequence comes from uncultured Halieaceae bacterium, assembly GCA_913057135.1. Classification (GTDB taxonomy): domain Bacteria; phylum Pseudomonadota; class Gammaproteobacteria; order Pseudomonadales; family Halieaceae; genus Luminiphilus. The sequence continues at coordinate 22,809 of CAJXNM010000038.1, read as the reverse complement.
GTGTCCTCAAGCTCGTTGAGGAGAGTCATATCGCCTGATTGAGGTAGCAAACCCAGTCGATGTGAGCCCGGCGCATACTCCAGCGCACCGTTTAGCTCATCGGCTGAGTCCAGTGTAAGCATTGCAGTGATGAACGAGGTGTCAACAAGACCAGTAAATGCGGGCGCGTCTTGGTGTGCTTTGAAGCCCGCTCCACCGGCTAACTTGAAGTTAATTTTTTCTTTGAACAGTGTGGGCGGCTCACCCATCAGCTCGCTTAACACGTTCAGAAGGCGGGTGTCTTCAGCAATCGTCGCCCAGAATGGCTTGTACTCAATAAAATTTTCAATGCGGCAGAGTGCTCGGCTTGGGCCCTCGCCTTCAAAGTATTGCATCCATTGGCCAGCAATCTCGGGTAGCGATTCGATAGCGTCAGCTGCTGCTAAAAGCTCACTGCTGTTTTGCCAGAACTTTGGCCAGTACAAGATACCCTCATGGTGCCATTGGTCTAGCCAGCTGGAGGGTAGCGAGATGCTATTGAGTTTACTCACCTGAATGTGTTCCTCACTGATCACCTTGGTGCTTAGCTTAGATATTAATCTCGCGTCCGCACCACGGCGAGTTTGAGCTTGATTGCACTGTAATGCCAAAAATTCTCGTTGTACTCGGTGACTACTTGGTCTTTTGAGCGGCACACACGGGAGATGTACAGCGACGGTGTGGATGGTGAAACGTGTAACTGAGTTGCAACGGCCCCAGATAGCACTGATGGATACATAGTTACGTCAGCATTTGTCGTCCTCACGCCATATGTTTTTTCTAGTACGGCACTGAGTGAGCCATTGAGATTGTGCTCCAACAACTTGGGGAAGCGTCTTGGATCAAGATAGATATGCTCAACAACCACAGGTCGTTCGTCGATGTACCGTCTGCGCTTTATCAAATAAAGCTTTCCTCGCCGCGGCGCGCTGAATATTTGCGACGTATGTTCGTTGACCGGGACAAGTTGTTGATCGAGTACTTCAGTTCTGGGTATGTGTCCTTGGCGACCCACAAACGTGTGAAAACCCTCAAGGGTCGCTGGTTCGTATTCCACTCTTGCTGCGGAGACAAACCAGCCACGGCGGTCCATTCGGTGCAGAAGGCCTTCTGCTTCGAGAAGCGCTAGCGCCTCGCGCAATGTGCTTCGTGAGACACCAATGGTTTCATGTAAAAGTCGTTCCGATGGAAGCTTTTCGTCTCTAGATATCACTTCCGATGCAATTAGATCTGCGAATGCATTCCGAACGATAAGATAACTCGGTGCCTTGTTGGATATCTCGGCATCTTCGAGTACCTGACGAACGTAACGAGAAATTTCGTTTAGTAACTTACTCACACTTCTCTCCCTGATGTTGCTGGGATCATACCTGACCAGCACGCCCTCGCGAATCGTTGGAGCACACAACACTTATTCTTTTAACCAACGGACATGTTGGATGGCGCAAGCCCAGAAAGATGAAGAATTTATGAAAGAGACCTAGGGGATGCTCGGAGTTGCCACTGTCATGCTACTATCTGGTACGTACCAATTAGGCTGGATGCGTACTGCGTGAAACATATGAAACTCAAACAATGGCTGGCACTCGACCGCGGGCAATCATGGTTGGGTGTCTATGCGTTGACCGCAGCATTTATGACCTATTTTTCCATGTATGCATTTCGTAAGCCGTTAGCGGCTGCGAGCTACGACGGTATGGACACTTTGAATCTGGGTGTTGACTTCAAAATAGCTATCCTCTCTGCCCAAGTGCTGGGCTATGCCTGCTCGAAATTTTTGGGTATCAAATTTGTTTCGGAAGCTAAGGCACACCAGCGAGCAATTGCCATCGTCGGGCTCATTACCGTCGCCGAATGCGCTTTGGTGGGCTTCGCAGTTCTTCCTGGTTCCCTGAAGTTGCTGGCTGTTTTTCTCAATGGTTTACCACTAGGAATGGTATGGGGCCTAGTCTTTGCTTACCTCGAAGGTCGACGTATCAGTGACGTATTGGGGGCGGGCCTTTGTGCCAGCTTCATTGTGTCATCTGGCGCCGTGAAGTCGGTAGGCCGATCTCTTGTTGTTGATCATGCGATACCGGAATTGTGGATGCCTGCACTGACCGGTTTGATCTTCTTTCCGCTCCTTGCATTATCAGTTTTCTTGCTTTCGATGACCCCGCCTCCTGATCGACAAGATCGTGAGCAGCGGATGTACCGTGAGCCAATGGATGGAAAAAAACGAAGAGCATTCTTCATGAGTAATCGATTTGGACTCATGATGCTTATTATTGCTTACATCACGCTAACCCTCGTTAGGGATTTCCGCGATAACTTCGCCGTAGAGGTATGGTCTGGTCTGGGGTATGCAGAATTCCCTTCAGTATTGGCGCTAGCGGAGTTGCCAGTCGCCACATTCGTGCTCCTCACCCTCGCGATGACCATTTGGATTCGAAAAAACGAGCACGCTGTTTACTGGCAACACTTCATCATCTTTGCAGGTGGTGCATTGTTGGTATTAGCAACATTGGGGTTCGTCGGTGGGTTAATCGGACCGGTGTTCTGGATGGTGGCTCTCGGTACCGGTACTTATATGGGGTATGTACCATTTAATTCTGTGCTTCCCGATAGGTTGACAGCTGCTCTGCGACTACCTGGTAACGCCGCGTTTTTTATTTACCTAGCCGATGCCAGTGGGTATGCCGGGAGCGTTTTGTTAATGCTAACAAAGGGTTTTGTTAGCCCCGCTGTCAGTTGGGTCGACTTCCTTTCTGCATTATGCACCGCGGCCGGGTTAGTCGTGATGGTTTCGGTTGCCTGCTCAGCTATGTATTTCCATCGGTTCCGATTTTCTTGATTCAGTCATTCATGTGGAGGAGATATGGGTATCGCATCAAAGTGCGGCGTGGGGTTGTTAACGCTAACTGTTAGCATTTGCACTGCAAGCGCAACGCAGTCAATGTCAAATACCACTCGTATAGCATTGCTTGGCTGCATCGATGAGGAGCAGCCGATTCCTGCGTTTGAGAGGTACAAAGACCTTGGTGCCGATGTGCATCTATGGCTCGGGGATAACGTCTACGTTGACACGCAAGACGACATTGATGCGTTTTATGAAGCCTACGACTTATTGCGTAAAAAACCTTATTTCAAAGAGTTGCGGGACCAAGGTATTCACCTTGCCACCTGGGATGACCATGATTTTGGTGACAACAACGAGACTTCATCATACCGACTGAAAGAACAGAGCCTCGATGCATTTGTACAGTTTTGGGGTAACGCGGACTACCTTGCGGACTCATCAGATGGTATCTATCAACAACACACCCTAGAGTTTGACGATAAAACCTTGAATGTCATTCTCTTAGATGTGCGTTTTAACCGAGGCGAGCCCGACGGTAACGGCGACATTCTCGGTGAAAAACAATGGCAATGGCTGGAGCGCGTGATTGCGACAGATGCGGATCTGACGCTGTTGGTGAGCGGTACGCAATTTCTTCTTAGTTCAAATGCCGATTCGGAGACATGGGAGGATTATCCGCGTTCTCTAGTTCGATTGCGAGACGTGGTCAGGCAATCAAGTGCCTCGCCGATTGTAATGATCTCGGGGGACCAACACTATGCTGAAGCCAACGTCCGAAAGCACTGGTTTGATGTCGACGCTGTCGAATTACAGTTTGCAGGCGTCAATCAAATCGAGCAGCCAGAACTCAATTATTACCGTGCCTCTCCGGTCAATACGTCACTAAATACAGTCGGCTACCTTGACGTTCAGTGGGATCGGTCTGAGCACCATCTACCCCACATCTTATACACAGTTGAAAACGCGACATCTGGTGAGGTTGAGTTCACCTATCGAGTCAACTTGGTGGATCTGGTGCCGACGCCCGAGTTGCATGGCATCACGGCTTTTAATGATGAAGCCGTCTTTACCTTGAGCAATCCGTATTCCTCGCTCAGCGCACAATATCAACTAACTGATCTGAATGGCCACACAACCGACTGGGCGCCAGTTGAAGAAGACCTTGTACGGGTTGAAAACGCGGGAACCCTTCGTGTTGGGCTATTTTCATCGAGCGGTAAACAGCGCGGAAAACTATTAGAGCGGACTGTGCAGCAAATGCGGCTGCAGGCAGGTCTGGATAGCGACGCGCTTACTCAGGGTTTAAGCGTTTTTTATGCGGAGGGCGACTACGAATTGGTGCCCCCTGCTAGCGAGGTGACGACATATCTGGGAGTTGTTTCTGAACCTACTGTCGATGGGCTCGCCACGCGTGATGATAAATACGCGTTGTGGTTCAAAGGGTTTGTCACGGTGCCGGAGCCTGGAATATATCGAATCACCAGTTATTCGGATGATGGCTCGCTCGTATTCATCCATGAAAATCTTATTGTCGATAACGATGGTAGCCACAGTCCCACTCCGGCAAACGGAATAGTTGGCCTGGAAGCAGGCACTCACCCCATAGGGCTCGGTTACTTCGAAGATTACGCTGGTGAAAAACTAAGCTTGCGATGGGCATTGAAGCAGGGCAATCAATGGCGCCCAGTGTCTGTGCGCTATAGCCATAATCCTGATATCAAAGCCAATTGGAATGATGGAGACAACGACTAAGTGAGTAGTATGACAGTTAATGATCGGATAGACGCGGGTTGGACCCGTATTTGCGACATCTACAAGCGTGCAGGTGATCGCGAATATGGCGAAGCCGTGAGTGAACTAACCCACGCTATACAAACCGCCCTTCTTGCGGAGGAAAGCGAGGCCTCTGATTCTTTGGTGGTGGCATGTTTGCTGCATGATATCGGCCATCTCTTGCATGATGCTGGTGAGGACATTGCAGACAAGAACGTAGATATGAAGCATGAAGTACTTGGCGCATCGTTCTTGGAAAAGTGGTTTTTGCCCCGCGTGACTTGCCCCGTTGCACTACACGTGGATGCTAAACGGTACCTTGCTACTCGCGCTGAAAGCTACCTCCATCAACTGAGCCCGGCTTCAGTCAAAAGTTTCTGGCTCCAAGGCGGTTATATGACCGAAGAAGAGCTCAAGAACTTTAGTGCAGGCGACTACTATCAAGACGCGATTAAGCTCAGACTTTTTGATGAACTTGCAAAAGATCCGGAAAAAAAGATTCCTCGTCTGTCAAACTTTGAAGCCGTCGTTAAGCGCGAATTGGCAGCCAAATTTCAGTCTTAACTTTGCGATTCCCGCGAGATTTCACAAATCGGTCATCAGACATTCACGTTGAGGTAAAAAACATTTTTTAACCTTTGGTACGTACCAATATGGTCCGTACCACTTTTCGGGGGTTAAAGAGATGTTGTTGAAAAATAGGTTGGCAGTAGCAGTAACAATGGCTTCGGCCTTATCTAGCGGCGCGCTTACTGCGGCTGAGTTGTCTGGCGAAGTTGCTGTTGGTGCAGATGGCACTGCGCTTGAGGGCGTCATTGTAGAGGTAATAGAGACTGGCGAGTCTACGACGACAGACCGCGCTGGGCGCTTCCGGTTTGAAGACTTGTCTACTGGGAGCTATACCGTGCGTTTTCGCTCGCTCGGCTTTAAAACGCAGCAACAGAAAGTCCAGGTTTTAGAGCAAGACACGCCGTTACTTGATGTCAAGCTGGCCCAAATACGTGCGAACGACGTCGAAGAGATCATCGTGCGCGGCACCGCCATGGGTATCAATCGTTCGCTGAGTCAAATGCGCATGGCGGACAATACGGTCAATGTCATCTCAGCGGATGCGCTCGGTAAATTTCCCGACAATAACTTGGCTGAATCAGTGTCCCGTATGCCCGGTGTGACTTTGGTCAGGGACCAGAAAACAGGCGAAGGCGCTTTTGTAACCATCCGCGGTCTTGACGCGCGCTTGAACGTATACACCGTCAATGGGGTCAGAATCAGCGCGTCGGATCAGAGTAGCCGGGGCATTGACCTATCGCAGCTTACTGCGGATGGTCTGGCCTCGGTTTCTATCGCGAAAACACTTACCCCCGACATGGACGGCGACGCCATTGGCGGTACGGTCGATCTCCGCACCCCATCCGGCTTTGATTACGGTGACCAGACCCTCATGTTGTCGCTGACGGGTAGTTACAATGACCGAAGTGAAACTGACAGTTACGATTATTCCGCGGCATATGGTGATGTGTTCGCCGACAATCGCTTCGCGGTTTACGCCTCGGTGTACGGTCAAGATCGGAACAATGTTGGTCAGGAGTCTGAGAATGAGGGCGATTGGCTGCCATATCTGAGGCCTGGCAGCGATCAAGACCTGACCGTTGACCCACAATCGTTGCAAATGCAAGGTCTGGGCTTAGACCTTTATGAGAACGAGCTCGAGCGAATGGGTGGTAATTTTAGTATCGACTTTCGCGCTACCCAAGACGACGAATTTCATTTTCGCGGACAGTTCTCTCGCTTCACTAAACGCGAAGATCATCACTACGTCGATGTTCAAAATGACGATGAAGAACCGACACTAGACCAAGTAGACCCTTCACGAAGCGACTTGCCCCAACCCAATGCCAATGTTGTTGGTTTTGATCCCGATTTGGGCCGTATCTACGGCTACAGTGTCGATGACATTGTTGACGATGATGGCGATGGTCTGATCACCGATGCGGATCGTCGTAACCCAAACCGTGATGATGACGGTTTCTACACCCTCGGTGGCCAGTCAGGTATTTGGGATCCACGGCGGATCCTTATCCAAAGAGGGGCAGACTTTAAGGAAGAAGAGGAGTCGCTCATCAACTTGTCGGTTGGCGGTAAGCATCGTCGCGGCAACTGGTCGTTAAGCTGGGATACAGCTTATTCCTACGGTGAGTTTGAGCGACCCTACGATTATGATTTTGATTTTGATGACACAACACCTCAGCAACGACAGTCACCCTTTACCGATGCAGGGGTACGCTGGAGCTTTCCTGAAGCACAATACCCGCAGTGGAATTTAACGCCAGAGCAGCAGGTTGCCTATTTTGATCCAGCGAGCTTCCAGTGGGATGGGGCTAATGGCGATTATGAGAACCACAGTGAAGAAAACCTACTAGCGCAAGCAGATGTTGAATACCGCTTTAACAATACTGGTCCATGGCAGTCTGCAAAATTTGGTGCGAAGTACATTGGTCGAACCCACGAGACAGATGAGGATCAACTATTCAATGCTGATCGAGTGTCCGGCGTTTTTCTTTCAGACAGACCCGACTTAATCGCTCAAGAGCGCTACGGGGATTTTCTGTCAGGGCGGTATTCTGGTAGCGATGATTTTGGCTTCATATTTGACCGTGCTGCAGCGCTGCAGGCAATTCGTACTTGTGACCCGGTTCTTTTCGAGAGTTGTGAAGGATTCGAGGAAGAGCTTGGCGCCGATACCATCTCCAAAGAAGACGTGTTTTCGGCCTATGCCATGGCGAACCTGCAGTTTGGGGACCTCACGGCAATCCTCGGTGTTCGCGTAGAACACACCGAAGTTTCCAATGACTACTACAGCTTTCAGTCTTTTGATGCTCGACTGGCAGACGGAACCGAATTCGGTGAAATTGAGACCACTGAACGAGGCTCAGATGAATCGTCCTACACTAACGTGTTGCCAAGCCTGACGCTCGTCTACCGCCCAAATGACAATTGGGTGTATCGGGGTGCACTTTGGACTTCTATTGCTCGCCCAGAGTTTGGTGACATCTCGTCGGAAGAGGACGTCAGTGCTGACGTTATCGTGGATGAAAATGGGAATATTCTGGAAATCGCTGACGGTTCGGTAAGTATTAGCCGCGGAAATCCCGGCTTGGAACCAGCAGAATCGCTCAACTTTGATTTGGGCGTCGAGTATTACTCTCCAAATGGGGGACTTGCGGCGATCAATGCCTTTTACAAGGACATTGATAATTTCATCTTCTCTGACTTTGCACGGGAAGGCTCTGTCCCGTCTCAATTCGAAGGGGTGGATGTCGAGGTGGAGTCCATTACCAATGGCGCCGGTGCGTCAATAATGGGAGTGGAACTAACCCTGACACAGCAATTTACTGCGCTACCAGAACCATGGGATGGTTTTGGCATATCAGCCAATGCAACCTTCCAAGAGTCTAAGGCTGATCCTGGTGACGACTGGCGGTCGGAAACGGATTTCATCAACGCGCCCTCCTCACAATACAACGCTCAACTGTTTTTCGAGCGTTATGGACTGCAAGCCCGGTTGTCCTATCAATACACAGATCGCTACCTTGAGGATCTGCGAGACTACGGCATCAATAAGTGGATCAATGACTGGGATCGCTTAGACATGCAGATTCGTTACACCTTCGATAGCGGTGTAGCTATTCGATTTGAGGGCCAGAATCTGCTGGACACTCACAATTATTGGGCCATTCGTGGTGAAAACGGTGACAGTTTCCAGAAGGACTATGTAGAAAACGGACGGGTGTTCTTTTTAGGTATTGATTACCGTTTCTAATGCGCATTCATAGCCGGCTGGAGCGTCCAGCCGGCTATCACACTGTCGTCAATTCATCATGCGAAAAATTCTATTAGGCCTTACTGTACTGACTTATTGGTTGAGTGGGTCCTTTGTTACGTCCTCGGTTGCAGGCACGTTGTCCGATGAGCTGTCAATAAGCCCTGACAAGACTTGGTACTTGCTGAATTTGGGTGATCTCCCGCATCGAGCGCGTACAAGATCAGTCACGCAACGATACCAATCACCAATATTGCCATATCAACTCAATCCGCTTGGCATGAGCCTGTACGGCCTCCCTGTCACCGATCAGTTGACTTTAGACATTCAATCTCCGCTCTCTTCATACGCTGAATTCTCCCTTGAAATGTGGGTGCTTGAACACGTCAATACCCCAGTGGGTGCAGCTTTGTGGTCCACCGATGAGGCGTCAGCGAATCCGATTACCCTCGGCGTGTGGGATAGCCGCGTAGGTTGGGGGCCTGTTAAGACTAACGGTCCATTGCTTAACGTGCAGCTGAAGGAAGATGACAAGTACGAGGGTCGCTGGTGGCACCTCGTTGGCACTTTTGACAACGGTGAATGGTGCCTTTTTGTTAACGGTGAGCATATCGGGTGCGCGCGCGCCCAGAATCCTGATGTCAGCGCCGTAGCGGCACTGGGATTCACTGGACATGAGCCAGCTATGCTGGTGCGTGACCTGCTACATGAAGCTTCGTTTTATGGCTCTGCACTAGGGCCTTTGTCGGTGAAGCGACGCTTTCACCAGCTAGTAGAAACAGTCGAAGACGGTAAGTTACTTGATGATGCACTGCACATCACGGCGGGGCCTTGGCTGCAGCTACCAACAAGCAACTCTATGCAGGTCCTCATAGAGACTAGCGAACCCACCTCAGCCTCTCTGAGCTACGGCTCTGAAAATTTGGAGCATCTACTCAGTCATGATGAAAAGACACGCTTGCATCGATTTGAGATGACAGATTTGCAGGCGGCAAAACCCTATTTTTACCAAATAGTGCTCGAGAGCGACGAGAAGAGCGTCGTGTCAACACCCTTGCTAACGTTTAAAACAGCTCCAGAGCCAAATCAGCCGGTTTCATTTGCCTTTTTGGGTGACACCGAAGCACGTCCTTACATTAATAGAATGCTTGGTGACGCCATTTGGGGTGAGCGCCCCGACCTTTTGCTGCTGCTTGGCGATCTGACCGACGGCGGTATGGCCTCAAGACGCTACGAATGGACCCACGAGTTTTTTCCCGGCATCGGTGCGCTGGGTGCCCGAATACCCGTCGTAGCAGCGGCCGGTAACGGGGAGGCCGACCTTAAATGGTTTGGTCACTACAACATTCTTCCGAATGATAAAAGTTACTACAACGTACGATTTGGTGACGTCGAGTTCATCGTTTTAGATTCAAACCTTAAGGATCGCGAGCGTGAACAGCCTGGGTTTCGAGATCGTCAAATCGATTTCCTCAAGGCAACTGTCAGTGCCTCCGACGCCAAGTGGAAAGTTGTCCTGCATCATCACCCAATTTACACCGCCGATGAGAATGATTACGGCGATACGTGGCGTTTGCGCGTGCAGGTCGAGGGTGACCCACAGGCGAGGAAGGATTGGTTGAAGGTTTATGAAGGTTTGAATGTCGACCTTGTTCTTTATGGCCACTTACACTTTTATGAGCGTACTCGGCCCATGTACCAAGGCCGTGTAAGCAGCGATCATGGCATTGTCTATGTCGGTTCTGGCGGGGGCGGCGGTGGGCTTGAAGATTTCGCGCCCACGCGCAGGACGTATACCAAGAAGGCATTTCGTGGATTCCATTATGGTCTTGTCGATGTTGAAGGTGATCACTTGAATATCGAAGTGAGAGACTTAGACGGGCGGCTTCGAGATACGTTTACCATCTCTAAGTGAGTCGCACTAGGTATCCAGGACACCTCTTTTCTTAAGAGTGGACTGACCTGGGTTTTGTGGATATTTCTGGCGTGTCTTTGGACTGACCCGCGTCACCCGGACAGGCAAGTCCAACATCCGACGGAGCTCACCCATATGAGTGTCGCGCTCTCATACCTCGCTGGAGGAACTTTTGTTGAGTAGGAGTGACGGGGGTGGATAGCCCAAGCGTGTTGTTGCTTCCGACGCGATTGCCCGTCGGGCGCCTACGCTTTGCTCCGGTGGGCCAAACGCTCCTGAGGTGGTCTGTCGAACCGCTGTCGCCAGTCTCATCCAACCCGACCATACCAAACAAAAAACCCCCGCCATGGGCGAGGGTTTTTAATTTGGTAGGACCAGGCGGATTCGAACCGCCGACCTCTACCATGTCAAGGTAGCGCTCTAACCAACTGAGCTATGGTCCTAGAAAGGCTGCGCAGTATACCTAAACCTGCCGGTGAGACAAGCGCCTACCGTACACACAACCCGCTTGTTCACAGTGCCACCAAGGCTGTGGGGTACCACGGTACATCAGCGCGGCTCGTCTAACAGCGCACCAAAAAACAGCCCATTGATGAATAGGCGTTGACTGCCCCACCAAAACGCCCGAAACACCGGCGAATCTAGTGATTGCACGATAGCCCCTTTGCCGCGAGCATCCACCACTAAGCCCGCAGAGTTGGCTGCCAGTGCTCGGTTTTCATCCGACATGTAGCCCGATAGCAGGGGGTTATTGGTGTACACCACGGGGCTTGAATAGGGGTTTGCCGATCGGTTCATAAATGCAGCGCTGCGCCGAAATACTGGCAAGGTGGCGTCCTCGTAGCCATAACCCAGTGGATGGCTAGTATCTATATTGCCCTCCAATATGGCGCCCCGCACCAATCGGAATGCTGCCTCGTCTTCTGCATCTTTGTAGGGCAAACGCTTGGGCATGAGGGCTTCTAGCTCTTCAGGCAGGGCAACCCCTTTGTCTTTAAGCTCTTTGTACTGGGCTTCAAGCTGTTGTTGCTCGGTGTCGCGCCACACCGCTTCGGTTAAGCCCAGTTTCTGCAGCCATTTGACGGTGGCACTGCCCTGGGCCCAGAGCACACCACCTGCTGACACGAAATCATCCAAATCATCGGTGATATCGCCGGCAATGGCAGGCAGGGGATTGGTCATTACGATATGGCTGTAGTCGCTCAGCTTGGTCGATGCCAATCGGTAGCTATCAACCATGGTGACCGGCATTTGCACATGTTGATCTAACAAGTGCCAAAGCTCACCAACATCATAGGCCGATGTGCCGGGGCCAGTGACCAGTAAAACTTTGGGCAGCTTTAACACCTGAAAAGACCGGCTGCCTAAGTCTGCGCCGCTGGGTGTGTAGCTGCTTGCTACTGGATAAACGGGCAGTCCCTGCTCGGTGGCTTCTAGCAATAGTGCTACCGCAGCGTCGGGAATGGCTTTATCTAAGCTGGGGGTTACCAGCAATGTGCCATAGCCAAAGCCTAGCGTAGTGCTTTTAGGCGAGTCGCCAGGCAGCACGGAACCGGTAAAGGGTGCCTGGGCGACCCGTACATTTGCATCCGCTTCTAACAACCCGTATAGCAATTTGGGCACCGAACTGTCGCGCCAGTCGATGAGATAGCCGATGTTAGACGGTGTGAAGGTTCTCTCGGTACTCAGGAAGTTGTCAGGCAGTGCCTGTGTACTAGCACGCCGCACGGGCTCACGGGTATGGGTGACATTGAAGGCCCATGGCATGGTCCAAGTGGAGACATCGTAGAAAACGTTTTCTTCGAACTCCAGTTGACTGTTCCACAGGGTGGCAAGATACGTGCTCTGGGGCTGTTGCAGCGGTATAGCAATGGCCTCGTTTGCTTTAAACGTCTTGCCCTCGGTATTCACGTCTTCGATGAGTAGCTCTACCTGAATGTCGTGCCCTTGCAACACCCTAACAAACTCTTTGATACGCGTAGGGTCACCGTTGGCACTGGCTAAGTAATAGCCCCTTCGGCCACTGTTTTGCACATCCGCATAAAATTGCTGCTGGTACTGTTGCAACTCGTCTTTGAGTGCCACCGTGGCTTCAATGGACGATAACGAGGTACGGAACTGATTGGTAATGGTATCGGGGAAGGTCAATAAGCCATTCACGGTATCTTGTTGTGCACCCCGAGAAGAGGGCTGCTCAAACAGAATGCCAACACTGCCAAAGAGATCCGGGTAGGTCGAACCCTTGCCCATGAAGAAGTCGTCGTAGCGCTCCTCCGTGAAGTAGGGCGTGCCATAGCTATCGAACATACGCGCGTGGTAGGCGCCAATTTTCCCAGTGAGCTCTTGGTTGATCGCCGGTGTTAAGGGGTTGGTGCGCTCGGGCTTGCCGGGCATGAAAAAGAAATGGCTGTTACTGCCTTGCTCGTGGAAATCCAGTTGTACGTTGGGTTTCCAGGTATGGAAGATCGATAGCCGGTGGCGGCTAGCCGGATGCTGATGCGCTAACCAATCGCGGTTTAAATCAAAGCCGTAGTAATTGGTTCGACCATTCGGGGTCGCTTCTTCATGCTCCCGATCATTGGGGTCTTTACTAGGCACCAAACCCCGGTGGCTATTGGTCCAATGGGCAAATCGATCGAGTCCATCGGGGTTCTGCATAGGGGTCAGAACAATAACCAGTTGCTCAAGTTGTGACAGTAACGCGGGGTCTTCTGCAGCGGTTAGGTAATAGGCCACTAGCGGTGTGGCATTGGTGCCGCTGGGTTCGTTGCCATGGATGCTATACATCATATGCAGCACCACAGGCTGATTACTCATATCCACATCACTGTCGGGATCGGTGATGGTCGCTCGAGCAGCAACAATGTCATCGAGCTTGGCCAAGTTAGCGGGCGATGAAATCACGTAGCTCACGAGGGCGCGACCACCGTAGGTGTAGTGATCTACCGGTAGTGCCTGCATGCGCGGTGACGCCGTCGCTAATGCATCTAGGTAGCGAACAATCTCGTGGTGGTACAGGTGACGCTCGCCAACGCCTACCGACAGCACCTGTTCTGGGCGTGGAACGTTGATGTCGACACTAGGCGCTGTCATGACATCGCCCAGTGTCAGAGGCTTAGAATGGAGCGGCAAATGCAGCGTAAAAGCGACTGCACTTACAAACCCAATAATCAGTGCTTTGAATCGGTTCACCATAACATTTGTCTCTATGAGCGGGTATTTGTTGTGTGTGGATAGCGCTACAACTTCCCGAGGTGATCAATGCCCGTAGTAGTCTAGGTACCAGTCGACGAATCGAGCTAATCCCCATTCAATCGATGTGCTTGGCGTATAGCCAGCAAGCGCCTTTGCTGCGTCGATATTGGCACAGGTCTTGATAACATCACCAGGCTGCATACCGATGTATTCTTTTACTGCCTCACGTCCCAGTAGCGACTCGAGTGTTGCAATGAAATGGGTCAAGCTAATCGGCTGATTATTGCCCAAATTGAGAATGCGGTGAGGAATGTCCAATTCCGTAGGTGGCAAGTCTGCGACCCCTAGCACGCCGTTGACAATATCATCGATGTAAGTGAAATCTCGTTCCAAGTTGCCATGATTGAACACCCGAATGGGTTCGCCGGCCAAAATGGCTTTGGTAAAACTGAAGTAGGCCATATCGGGCCGGCCGGCCGGGCCGTAAACGGTGAAAAAGCGCAACCCCGTCATAGGAATGCCGTAAAGCTTGGCGTAACTGTGGCCCACCACCTCGTTGGACTTTTTGGTGGCAGCATAGAGACTGACAGGGTCGTCTGTGGGGTCGGTTTCACGGAACTCTGCTCGCCGACTATTGCCATAAACCGAACTTGACGATGCAAAGACCAAGTGAGCGGGTTGTTGCACGCGACATTGCTCGAGTATGTGCTGGAAGCCCAACAGATTGCTCTGCACGTAGGCGTTGGGGTTTTCAATGGAGTAGCGCACCCCCGCCTGTGCGGCTAGATGGATGACAAGTTCGAATTCGTGCTCTGTGAAAAGTGTATTCACTGCCACGCTATCGGCGAGGTCGATTTGGCGAAACTGGAACATCGATGACTGCTGTAATTGCGATAGTCGGTGATGCTTCAAGCCGGTGTCGTAGTAGTCATTCATGTTGTCGACACCTACCACAGCTTTATGCCGCCCAAGGAGTGCGTTGCAGATGTTGGCGCCAATAAATCCCGCGGCACCGGTAACCAAAATCGGTTTAAGGGTTGAAGCAATGATGGTCATGCATACATCTCGATTACATACGTCATGGCGCCAGTTTGACGGCACACGACACCCTCGTCACCTTTAAGGTACGCATTTGGCCAATAAAGCGTCACATAACTGTCTTAAACTCACGCGCGATGAAACCATTACGCAACAATCAGGTACCGATCGCACGCTTAATACCCGGTAAACCTGTGCATTGGGCGTTGGGCACGGGTTTGCTCTTGGCCCTATACGTGTTGGTTGATCGACAAGTCGGTTGGCTATTCGTGCTAGCCCCCTGGCAACAACTTTCGGCATCGGACGTGTGGCTCGCATTGGGTTTGTTTACGTTAAGTCACTTGTGCAGGATATGGCGCATTCATCGTTTTTTAGGCTCAACTGCGCCTACTTTTGCCGCCGTTGTGAAGCTTTCACTCTGGCATCAATTTTTCAACAATTTACTGCCAATGCGACTAGGTGAAGCTGTTTTCCCAGTGCTGCTTAAGCGCTATGCGGGTACCAGTATGGCATCTGGTTTCACCCGGCTAGTCTGGCTGAGGTTGCTTGATCTCGTCTTTATGGGAGCCTTCGGTTTCATGTTGGTTTTGTGGTTGGCGCGTCTCATGCCAGCGACAACACTGCTGACCTTGGGCCTAGCCACGCTCGTCGCCCTTACACTGTTCCTGGCTCTTTTGCCTATAAATCACTTGAGAAAGCTAAGACTTGGCTCTAGGCCTAGTTTTTTGGCGAGAACGTGGGCGATGGCGATCGATCTGGCACCTGCTACAGCAGTGCTGCGCGTTCAACTTTTTATCCTCACGGCTGTCTGTTGGTGCAGTAAATTACTTGCTATTGGAGGCGTCGCCGCAGCTCTGTCACCACTGCCCCTCGAGTCACTATTGGCAGGTGCAGTCGCTGGCGAACTTGCAAGTATTTTGCCTGTCCACGGGGTCGCTGGTGCGGGCACTTATGAAGCGGCCTTCGCGGCTGGTGCAATGGTTGCTACTAATGAGACTGCAACATTGTTAGCGGCTGCGGTGAATGCACATTTATTCGTATTTGGCGCCACCCTACTTCTTTCTTTGTGTGCTTTGCCACTGCCTACTCCTACTTACCGCGAGCAAACGAGCTTATGACTATTCATCCATCATCGATTGAGCCCTCCACTGTTGGCGCCGGCTCCATGTCGGTCGAAGAACCAGTAAGCGTGTCAGTGGTTGTCCCTTTCTACAATGAGCAGGGTAACGCAGAGGCACTCATTGATGAGGTTCATACCGCGCTCGCAAGCAGTGGATTGCGGTGGGAGCTCATTGCTGTGAACGATGGATCGAAAGACGGCACAGCACTGGAGCTCGATCGCGCCCGGCAGCAGCACGGTGACCATATTTGTGTTGTGCATTTTGCACGAAATTTTGGTCAGACCGCTGCCATGCAGGCAGGCATCGATCGCTGTCGAGGAGATATTATCGTGACCATGGATGGGGATCGACAGAATGATCCCGCCGACATTCCTCGTCTTGTCGACTACATGCTAAGGCATGATCTCGATATGGTGTCAGGCTGGCGCCAGCACCGGCAAGATGCGGAACTTGAACGCAAGCTGCCATCGAAGCTAGCCAATCGGCTTATTCGGCGTGTCACGGGCGTTAACGTAAAAGACAATGGTTGCAGCTTGAAGGCCTTTCGAGCCCACATTTTGCGGGAAGTGGTGCTCATGGGTGAGATGCACCGGTTTACGTCAGCATGGGTTGCGAGTGTTACGGACCCGTCACGTATCGGTGAGCTGGCGGTGAATCATCGGGCTCGCACCGTTGGCGAATCAAAGTACGGTATTTCCAGAACGACACGCGTGCTGCTGGATTTATTAGTGGTCTTGTTTTACATGCGTTTTTCTCGCAGGCCGGGACATTTTTTTGGTTCTATTGGGTTAACGCTCGGTGCGATTGGTGGGACTCTTTTGACCTACTTGTTTGTACTGAAAGTCATGTTCGGTGCCGATATTGGCAATCGGCCATTGTTATTTGCCGGCATTTTGTTTGCGATTACGGGTATTCAGCTGGTGACCACTGGTGTGCTCGCCGAGATACTGACGCGAAGCGGACCTATCCGTGATTACCCTACCAGGTCTGCGACCGATAACAGCGAACGCCGTTGGTTTTCCTCTGGGCCATGATGGAATCCCCTGACAATACGGGCATCTCTACACCTTGGTGGGCACAGCACTGGGTATTGAGCACGCTTACACTGGTGAGTGTCGTTGGACTGGCGGGTGTCACACCACTGTTCGATGTGGATGAGGGCGCTTTTACCGAGGCAACCCGTGAGATGCTGGCGTCAGGTAATTGGATTTCGACTTACCTAAACGGTGAACCACGGCACGATAAACCCATCCTAATTTATTGGTTGCAAGCGATCAGTGCCTCAGCTTTCGGATTGACGGAATGGGCTTTGCGGCTTCCATCTATGATGGCGTCGTGTGTTTGGACCTTTTTGGTATGGCGGTTTACCCGCACGCAATTCCACACGGAAGAACCTAACCGAGTCGCGGCTCTAACGGTTTGGGTGCTAGTCGCTGGCTGGCTTACGCCCATTATTTTTAAGGCTGCTATTGCGGATGCGCTACTGAACACATTGCTGGTTTGGGCGCTATTTTCAGGTTATCGCTGGTTGCAAATGCCGAGCAATTTACGTCTGTTCTGGTTTAGCTTGGCACTGGGATTGGCTTTTCTCACCAAAGGGCCGATAGCCTTAGTGATTCCCGGCGGTACTCTTTTGATAACCATGGCGCTCAGCCGACAGCTGCCATTATTGTTGGCTGGGTTATTGAATCCGCTGGGTTGGAGCACATTTTTGCTTGTGGTACTGCCATGGCATGTGGCCTCTTACCTAGATCAAGGTACTGCGTTTTTTGAAGGGTTCTATCTGGGTCACAACTTAGGTCGATTTAGCGAAACGATGGAAAGCCACGGTGGCTCTCCTGTTTATTATATTTTTCTACTACCGATTATTGTGCTCCCGTGGGTGGCATGGTTACCGAAACTGTTTGTTTCGATGCTGACCCGTTTACGCCCCATTCGCGCGGTCGATGACGATCATCGTCTGCGTGTCTATTTGCAAGTCTGGTTTTTAGTCACCTTCGTGTTGTTCTCTTTTTCGGGCACCCAGCTTCCCCACTACTTACTTTACGGTCTAACCCCGCTATTCATATTATTGGCCGAGCGAGTAGCCACTGATAAAACACCTATTCGTTGGCGGGTACTTCCCGGGATGGTGGGCGCCATCATCTTTGCTTTATTTCCAGTGGTCATTCCGTACTTGGAAGTCAAGGATGGGTACTTGAGCGCCACACTGCTGCTAGGTTTCGGTGTTTTTCAGCAATGGCAGCCCTGGGTGATAGCCACTCTTTGTATCGTCACCTTGGCTATTTGGTCTTTGTTACGCTTTGCTGCTGGCGTAACGGCACTGTTAATTGCCGCTTTTTCACTGATGGCCGCGGTCAATTTTGTAGCGTTACCTATTGTCGCGGCTGCACAACAGGAGCCGGCAAAACAGGTGGGTTTGAGAGTTGCGCAACTTCCTGCCGATGCGAGTGTGATCTCGAGGCACATCCGCATGCCCAGTGTCAGTGTTTATGCTCAGAGAGTCATTCCCGACCGAGAACCTCAAGCAGGTGACTATGTTGTCACCCGAATTAATAAAATTTTAAAGATCGAAGAGCACACTCCGCACCTGATATTTACCTCTTTATTCCAGCAGGGCGGCGTCGCTCTGCTGCGTGCGGAGCACACCGATGACACCCACCTTCAGCTCAAACCGTGATCCGCAATTACAACCTTACAAATGGGTGAAGCGGTACTTCAAACGTCGCCGCAAATTATGGTGCGCAAATGCACGGCATGACGGGGAGCTTCTGGGTGTGGCCGCCCTAATGGCGTTTGCAGCCATCAGCTTGTTTGTAACGGCGGGCTACCATGCTGCATTTTTCACGCTTCAAGATACGGGCCTAATGCTGTTTTCCAGCGCTGCTTGGGCCAACATCACGTTTATGGGCGATACCGTCAGCGCTTTGGCGATTGCGTTGTTATTTACGTATCGCTTTCCACACTTGGTGTTAGCCACGCTGGCATCTGCGCTTATCTGCACCATCATGGTGCACAGTTTGAAAGCGGGTGTTGGAACCCTGCGTCCGCCGGGTGTGCTGCCTAGCGACATGCTGCACGTCATAGGTCCTGCTTACAAAGGCAACTCGTTTCCATCCGGACATACCGCTACTGCCTTTGTTATGGCTGGGTTGTTAACCCGCTGCTTCAAGACTTTTCAGAATCGTGCTGCCGTGTTGCTTTTAGCACTGACCATCGCCTGGTCCCGTGTGGCGTGTGGCGTCCACTGGCCCATTGATGTGCTGGTGGGCGGTGCCCTCGGCTTGGTATCCGCCTGGATGGGTTTGCGTCTTACCGATGGAATAAAACTTCGGGTTTGGGGCTACACACCCATTGCGGCTTTAATGCTGGCCTGTGCCGGTTATCTGTGGTTTCACGATGGTGGTTTTGACGCTACGCGAATTACTGCACCAGTATTGGGCGCAGTCGTA
Organism: uncultured Halieaceae bacterium; assembly: GCA_913057135.1. Taxonomy (GTDB): domain Bacteria; phylum Pseudomonadota; class Gammaproteobacteria; order Pseudomonadales; family Halieaceae; genus Luminiphilus. The sequence continues at coordinate 3,638 of CAJXNM010000038.1, read as the reverse complement.
GTCATCTATTGGGTGAGTAGCTGGGGCTATTTTTTCGCGGTTGCCCATCATCGCTCCGTGATGCGGGACCTACGTCGCGCTGGCGCATAAGGCCGATCAACCTCCGGCCGAAAGACAGTCCCTAGGTCTTGAGTACTGACGGACTTTTTCTTAATATCGCCGGCCCAGAGAAAACCACGCTGGGTTCTCGCCGGTGTAGCTCAGTTGGTAGAGCAGCTCATTCGTAATGAGAAGGTCGTAGGTTCGACTCCTATCTCCGGCACCATTTAGTTATGGTGTATTCCGTAGACATGGTTTACATCTTGTACCGGACACATGGTTTACACCATTGTCGGTAAGAACGGATTGGGAGCGGGTTCGACCCGTCCACAATCCTCATCAAAGAATCCTAAATCAAAATCCATAAAGCTGACCAGCCAGATCTTGTCGGCGACCTCGCGTACCCCTACAACCTGCCCAGCAAATATGATGCTGAGGTTGATCTTGCGATGTCCCATGCAAATTCGCCCGCACTTGGTGACCTTCACTGATTTGTCGTGAAACGGGTAGGAAGGCTCTTCCGCCGGTCGATACTCTCGCGCTGATGGTGTAAAGATCTCAGCCGGATATTGCCCGCCCAGCGCTTGGTGCGGCCGCTCGTTGTTGTAAACCTCCTTGAACTTGTCAAAGCGTTCCTGCTGCTGCAAAAAGTTGAATGAAGCGGGTTTTGTCGCTTCCTTTTTCAAGGTCAGGTGCATTCGTTCATGGCGACCATTTTGCTCAGGGTGTCCTGGCTTGATGCGCTCAATCTTGATCCCGAGCTTGAGCCACCATATGGATAACCGGCTCAGACCGAAGAACGCATTGGGAGAAGCAAACGGTACGCCGTTGTCAGTTCGTATCGCTTGCGGTAAACCAAATTCCTTAAAAGCCTGCTCGAAAACGTTGAATGCAAACTCGGATTTGGTGGAGTCCAGGCCCTCACAAGCCAGTAAATATCGAGAGCGATAGTCAGTGATCGTCAGTGGGTAGCAATACTTGCGATTACCCAGAAGGAACTCTCCTTTGTAGTCCGCGCACCACAGGCCGTTGGGGATCTGAGCGTCACTAAGCACTGTTCCTTGAGCCTTGCGGCGTCTGCGCTTCTGGCGCTTAACCAGCCCATGACGATCGAGAATCGCGTGAATGGTGCTCTTGGCCGGCGGATTGACCATGGGTAGCTCCTTAATCAGCTTCTCGCGGATCTTGGGAGCCCCCCAACTCGGATATTCTCGTTTGAGAGCGAGTATGGTTCGTTCCACTTGAAACGGCAGTTTATTCGCATGCCGGTAGGGTCGTCGGCTGCGATCTTCAAGACCCTTCGGGCCTAGCTCTTTGTAGCGGTTGAAGATCTTGTAGCCTGTCGGCCGTGAAATGCCAAACTCCTTACACAACGCTGACATTGTCTCGCCATCAAGCAGTCGGGCTACGAACCTAAGTCGCTCATCCATCGGTTTACACTCCTTCCACGGCATCTGAGGTCCTCCCCTCAAATGCGTCATGTGTAAACCATGTCTCCGGTATATTGTGTAACCTATGTCTCGCTACTCACATTTTCAGCACTTGCCAAGGTGCATTGATCTGTAGGGAGGCATCAACGTGAGTACTGAACGCGACGAAGCTCAGCCAGTGGAGTCAAGACCATTGCCTGAACACAGCGCTCAATTTCAAAATCCGCCCATGTGGATTCAACTGACGCCCGAATACTCAGAGCTGCCTACAAACATTAAGAATCGAGCCTTTCGCCACATCGGCTTTTACGGTGAGATTTGGCTGAAAGCCAGCAGACTAATTCCGCAAGCCTTTTAAATAAACAAGCCGCAGACCATACGTAGCCTGCGGCTTTACATCACCACCAAAACATTTCTCTCATCCTTGAGCTCGCCTCGGTGGCCAGCGGTTAACCCGCCCCTAACTTCGCCATCGCATCGAGATAATTCACGAAGGCTTCCCTGCCTTCTTGTGTCAGTACCGCTTCGGTCAGCGGCTTTCTGCCGACAAAAGATTTCTCAATCGCGATGTAGCCCGCATCCTCGAGCTTTCGCAGGTGCACAGAGAGATTACCGTCCGTGGTGTCAAGTGCTCCTGCAATCGTTTTGAAGGGAGCCCGCTGAGCGCCGATCAAATAAGCCATGATGCCGAGGCGGATCCGTCCGTGGATCACGTCGTCGATATCCTTAATCGAAAACTCGCTCATGGCTCACACCATGCGGCCGCCGTTGCGCACCAGATAGATGCCTGGTAGTAGCGCCGTGCTCACCAGGGCGCTGGTATACGCGAGCCATTCGTAAGCAGAGCCTGCGGCCACCGCGACAGGCACCGTGGCGGCAAAGCTGATAAAGGCGATGGTGCGCATCCAAACCTGGCTGGTCAGCGTGCCCGTGATCCACCAGACCACGCCGTACATCACCAACACCAGCAGCGACATGGTGGACAGGATCACGCCAGTGTTGAGCTGGATGGCCATCAGCGTGGCCGCCGCCCAAAAGGTGAAGATCCCAAACCCCGCACCGCTCCAAGCTGCATTGATCAGATAATTATGGCCGGGCTCCCCTTGCGCGCCATCGCGACGAATTAGCGCAAACAGCGTCGCACCAAAGCCCAACGCGGCAACAATCCATACCCACCAGATTGCAGACTCGGGCAGGCCAATTACCCTGAGCTGCGATAACGACAGCAAGGCACTCGCACCGCCAAACCAGCTGCCACCGGCAATAAGATAGGGGCCCGTTTGCAGCGGCGCTGCCCGGCCTGCCTCGGCGAGGCCTTTGAGGTAGGCCACTTCACTTTCCAATGTGTGTTGTCTTTCTGACATGTCTCTACTCCTTGAGAACGACCGACATACCGGCATTGACAAGCACTTTATTTTTTAAAGTTATTTGCGTCAAGCGCCGCGTGGGATTTTTTTCATGTCGTCCCCTCGCCAGCCCAGCTGCGCTTCAGAACAATCCCATCGAGATATACGTAAGGGTACTCGCCTTCAATAGGGCGATTACGCCAGGCCTCAATATGTTTGTAGACCTTCTTGTTGAGATTACTGACGGTACCAGAGCTGACGCGCGTACCCCACAAAGCCTCAATGATATCCTCAACACGACGCACTGAGACGTCGGCCAAATACATCTCCATGAGCGCTTCCTCAATGGAAGTCTCACGGCGCTTGTAGCGTTCAATGATCGCCGTCTCAAAGGTCTGCTGGCGCAGTTTGGGCATCTTGAGGTCGACTTCACCAGCCTTGGTATGGAACTTCCGGTTGTAGTGCCCGGCACGGGTATCAATGCGATCTGGTGAGCGTTCATAACGCTGGGCGCCACACATGGCGTCAGCCTCGGCATCCAGCATGGCGTTTAGGGTCTCCTCGACGGTGCCCCGTACCAGTTCACCGAGGTGATCCTGAATCTGCTCCTCATCAATGTGGATGACTTTACCCAGTGTCTTGGTCTCGCTATTGTCGTTCATGGCGGTTGTTTTTCCAGTGGGTTGATTAAGTGTCGCAACTCAATCGTACCAACTTGGGAAACACCGCCCCTTACTCAAATGTGCGAAAAATAATTTACGTTATCCTCCCGAGTGATATTCCTCCAAATTTAAAGCCATAAAACCTGCCCGCTGCTGAATGA
>CAJXNM010000037.1 GCA_913057135.1 uncultured Halieaceae bacterium | reverse complement strand
CAAATCGGCCCCCACGGCAAAGTGTGGATGGCCACCGACGATGGCCTTGCCATTTACGCTCCCCAATCAGAACAGCTCTTTCGACTAAAACTCCCCCGGGACCAATTTGCGCCGGGCACTGGGATCACAGACATCATCGTCAACACCAATGAGCATTTGTACGCTGCCATTGAAGGCTACGGCGTTTATTCACTCTGGATTGACGGTGAGCAACTGCGGGCTTCCCCCATCGTCACCGATGGCGGTGTTGAAAACGCCGACCTCCATGAACTGAGTCTAGTGGGGCAAGAGCTTGTCCTTGCCACACTCGATGCGGGGCTGTTTCTTATCGATATCGACACCCAGTCGGTCCGTCACATTACAGCGTCGGGTGGGCCATTTGATATTCCCTCTAACTTTATCAGCGCCACCTTGTGGGACGGCGAGCGACTTTGGGTGGGTACCGGGGAAGGCCTAGCTATTAGTAATGATGTAGGTCGTACTTTTCAGGTGATCCGAGATTTCTCAACCGGTCTTGCGGGCGACCCTATATATAGCCTTGCCCGCAGTCGGGACGGCACATTTTGGGTTGGCACTCTGGCCGGCCTGGCTCAGGCCCGGGAAAGCGTGGCGCCTACCCTATCGAGCCAAACATCGAATCTTTCCGATGATTTCGTCAATGCCATAGAGGTCAGCGAGGACGGCTACCTATGGTTGGGCACCAATACCGGGCTCAATGTGCAGCAGCCCGGCAGTAATGAGTTCATTTACATCAACTCTTACACCCACAGCGAGCTGGTCGATGATGTCGTCATGGCCCTCGCGGTATCACCCGACGCAGCCTGGGTCGGCACCTTTGAGGGAGGACTTTATCGGCTGGATCGCGAAACCGGTGCCATTCAAAAAATAAATTTCGACCCCGAGAGTGGTAACGCGTTGCATAGCGAGGGTATCACTTCATTACTACTCACCCAGGACAACACGCTCATTGTCGGCACCTACGGCGGCGGCTTGAGTATCGTGTCGGCCGGCGGCGAGGTCCTGCGCACCTTCCAGCCACTGCCGGGAAGCACCATCAGTGAGAACATCCTAGCGCTACTTGAGGACCATGATGGTAGCGTACTGGTCGCCCATGAGTACGGTCTAGCCGTGCTCAGTAGCGACTACAAAGATCTTCGTAACACCCGCGCCGGTTATGAAAGCACCACGGCCATTAACGCCAGTCAGAATCTCAATTTCTGGGAGCTTGAACACGGCAGCGATAACAGCTTATGGGTGGGTGCTTGGCAAGCTGGGCTGCTTCGCATCTCGCGCAATGAGAAGCTAGAAATTGAGGCGGTGGACAACCTGTCACAGCAACTGCAACTACCCAGCTCCAGTGTCTACGGTATCCATAAGGATGCTACCGGTAAATTCTGGCTGTCACACAATACCGGACTCACCAACTTCGATCCCGAGACCCTCGAGTTTCGTCACTTCAGTACGAAATACGGACTCACCAACAACGAATTCAATATGGGGGCGTCTTTCGGCACAGCCGCGGGCCAGATCTATTTCGGGGGCAACAACGGCGTCGCTATCGTGTCAGGTATTGCCAGCGACGCAAAACCTAAGCCGATTGAAATCGGTCTGTCATCCATCAAGGTCATGGAGACTTACGTACCCTTTCCAGCTGACTTGAGTGATTTCGTACTCGACCTCAATCACGAGGATAAAATTGCCTCCCTAGAATTTTTCGGTGCCGAATTCGTGTCTCCCGGCGACATTCAATACGCCTATCGAATCTCTGGCCTTGAGGATGAGTGGATTTATCGGGGTAATGAACGGACCGTCAGCTTAACGACACTCCCTGCCGGTAACTACACACTGGAATTAGCTGCGAAAGGCACCTTATCGGGCTGGAATTACCAAGGCTTACAAATCCCTATTCACGTTGATCCGCCTTGGTGGACGTCGACCGCGGCTTACATCACCTACCTTGTGGCAGGCTTTAACATCCTACTGCTATCTATATGGGGTATTAAATTCAAACTGGAGGAAGCTCAACGAAGAGAGCAGGAGCTCACCGCCCGTGTTCGAGAACGGACCCTCGACTTAGAGAAAGCGAAGATTGAAGCTGAGTCGGCGAACAGAGCCAAATCTGAATTCTTGGCGGTGATGAGCCATGAAATCCGTACGCCACTTCACGGCATGATTGGTATGAATGAGCTGCTGCTCAAGACCAACACAAGTCCCCAGCAGCAGCGCTTTGCACGAGCGGCCCTGAACAGCGGTAAAACCCTATTACACCTTATTAATGAAGTACTTGACCTCGCCAAAATTGAAGCGGACCGAGTAGAACTCGAGGTCCTTGAGTTTGATGTGCTCCGCCTGGTCGATGAGGTCAGCTATCTGCAGGGTGAACCCGCCCAGCGAAAAGGCTTGAGCCTGGACGTCATCACCGATCATCGACTGGCCCGGTTATACCGCGGCGACAGCCAAAAAGTGCGACAGATTGTGACCAATCTCATCGGTAACGCTATTAAGTTCAGCGACAGTGGCCACATCACCATCACCCTTTCTCAGGTGGGTGAGCAACTTAAAATAGCCGTTCGCGATCGCGGTATTGGTATCCCCGTAGAGGCCCGCGATCGTGTTTTTGACAAGTTCACACAGGTGGATGCCAGCACAACACGTCGCTATGGCGGCACCGGCCTGGGGCTCACGATTTGTCGCAACTTTGCGGTGCTGATGGGCGGTGAGCTTGGCATCGATGACCCGGAAGATGGTGTAGGCACGGAAGTGTGGGTATCGCTACCCCTTGAGCCGGTCGAGTTTTTTGACCAAGCAACCTCCGGATGCCTGGCAGTATTCACCGAGGACAAACAACTGCTGCGCAGTATTCAAAGCCATGGTTTCTACCTTGGGGTAGAGACACGCCATGTAGGCTCTATAGCCGAACTCGAGAGCATAGCCGCCACCGTCATCATTGCCGACGAACTGCTGCCTGCGGACCTACTCGATGCCCTCGAAAATCACACAAGCTCGGCGCAAAAGCTGCTACTTACCTCTATTCGCAGCACTAATCAGCGGCTCAGCAATCAGCGCTGGGGCAGCCTACACAGACCCGTCACGCTGGCGAACCTGATTGAATCGATCCACGAAGACGCTGCCCTGGGCGTCACCGATACCCGCAGGGGCTCACTGCGGGGCACCGTATTGGTGGCCGAGGACAACAAGGTAAACCAAATACTCGTGAACGAGATCTTGCAAGATCTTGGGCTGTCGGTGGTCATTGCAGAAAATGGCCTAGAGGCCGTTGAAGCGTTCAAAGTACGCCGTTTCGATGTGGTGTTGATGGATTGTCAAATGCCGGTCATGGATGGCTTCGAGGCGACTCGGCAGATTCGCGCGTTCGAGTCACTCTCGGGTGCTGAAAGAACCCCTGTGGTTGCCCTGACCGCAGCGGCACGTGAAGAAGAATACGGCAATGCCATGGCATCGGGCATGGATGACTTCATGACCAAACCCTTCAATGCTGAAGATTTAGAGCAACGCCTTGCGAGCTACCTACAGCGCCCCGCAACCCAAAGCGAACCCGTTGATACGGATGAAACCAGCAGTGGTGAAGCCCAGCCTGCTCCCAGCACCTCTGATAATAATGAAGTCGAGGCGGTTGTCGACAGCGAAGCCGCTCCGCATCTCATCGACGAAAGCACGGTAGCGAGTATTTTGGCGATGAGTGCCGATAAGGGCCCGGTCTTCTTACAAAAGGTGGCGAGTACGTTTATCGATCAAATACCACCTACGGTAGCAAAGCTTCAAGGACTACAAGACGCCAACGACAGTGAAGGGCTGCGTAAAGCGGCCCATGCCATGAAATCCATGTGCCTAAACATGGGGGCAGCAGCACTGGCGGATCTGGTATCACATTGGGAACGGGAGGCACGGGAGGGCAAGGCCGGTCTCACCGCATCTGAATGCCAACACCTGGTACAGCTGGCTGACCAGACTATCGCGGCCCTACAGGATGTATTGGCCCAGCATCCCGTTTAAATAATGCGCAAATTAATGCCCCTTGAAGCTAGGGGTTCGGCGCTCGCGGGCCGCCGCTAAGCCCTCTTGTAAATCGGTAGACTGGCTGCAGCGATCACTCAAGGTTCGAGCGTAATCACGATCTAGCACTCCGCTGGCGCACCGATCAATGATGTCCTTCATTGATCGCACCGCTAATGGGGCAAGCCCTGCAAGCTGCTCCGCTCGATCTCGTGCCGTAGCCGAGAGCGTACTTGGGCTTGCCAGCCAATCGAGTAAACCCAGCTCCCGCATCTGTTGCGCATTGAGTTCCTCAGCTGCTACCAGCAACCGCTTCGCAACCCCTGGACCCAAGCGATTCACCAGTTTTTCGATGCCGTCGATGGGATAACAAAGACCGATGGCTGCGGCCGGAATGCGCATCATGATGTCATCTGAACCGATGCGAAAATCACAGGACATGGCCAGCTCAACCCCGCCGCCGAAGACGTTACCGCTGAGCACACACAATGTCGGTATGGGCAGTGCAGCTATACGATTAGTCACCGCTTGAAACTGATCGCCAGTGAGAACACCGCTGGATAACTCGCTCAAATCTGCACCGGCACAAAACGTCCTACTGCCCTCAGAGGCAATCATTAACACGCGAGTATCCTTAGCCAAGGTATCAAGCGCTGCACCAATAGCGCGCAGCTCAACATGACCTAGCGCATTGTGGCGACTACCGCGGTTAAAGCAGAGTTGAGCCACACCATCGTGTTGCTCAAATAGAATCGTGTCGGTCATGGTGTCCTTTCCCTGTGTTATCCCTTGAGGCAAGGTAGCCTCTATTGCGGTTCTCAGCCCTTCGCAGCATAGACAGGATCAAAAAAAATACTTAAGGTTCAAAAGATTGAACCTTAAGAATGCGCGAGTATAACTTTGGTAGCAACATCTCAATGTCGTCGAATCACCGCACAAGCCCACCGGCCATGTCTTCACGTGGGCAACTGACCATGGGCGGCTCCTCTCAAGAAAGCGGTTCACCGTTCAATCGCGGTATGCAGCACGAGGCCAAGCACAGCGCTATTCTGTCCCGGGCGGCCAAGCTGTTTAATACGAAAGGTGCACGGGCCACGACCCTCAGTGATGTCGCCCTGAAGCTAGGACTCACCAAAACCAGTCTGTACTACTACGTCAAAACCAAAGAAGATCTTATCTATCAGTGCTATGAAGCCGCTTTGCGCCAAGCACACAGCGCGCTGGACCGGGTGGAACAGGAGACCGATGTCCCCCTGGAGCGCGTGATTAAGTTCATGCAGGCACACGTTCAAACCATCTTGAATGCGCTCAACGGCGATGGCGACTACTATGCGGCCCCACTAGAACTGGCGTCACTGAGTGAAACCCATCAAACCGTATTGCGGGATGATTATCTGCGCATGTTTAAGCGCGTGCGTGGTTATGTCCGGGCCGGCATTGAAGATGGCTCGATCCGCAACAACCATTCCACATCCACCACCCGGGCACTCATTGGTGCTCTTGACTGGTCTTTCTACTGGCTTTACGAGATGCCACGGGAGGATGCCCTGAAGGCACCAGAAGCCATTCACTTTTTATTCAAAAATGGTTTATTCAGTGAGCAATGCCAGTACTCTCCCGCGGCCAATCCCATAACGCCGGATACGGCTGCACCTGCAAGGGGTTTTGATCGAGAGGCGCAGAATCGACTGAAACAGGAAGCCTTTTTCAAAGCGGGCACACGTTTTTTTAATCGCAAGGGCTTTACCGGCACATCACTGGATGAAATCGCCGAGTATTTGGAAGTCTCCAAAGGGGCGTTTTACTACCATTTTGCCAATAAAGAAGCGCTCTTGACGCAGTGCTATGAATACTCCATCGATCAACTCGATGCTATTTTCGAAGAGGTCGATGCCGGTAACGGGTCTCCAGCGGAGCGTCTTGACACCGCCTGCCGGCGTATCTTCTCAGTACAAAATTCAGAGCAGGGACCGCTCATTCGCTACAACACCATCACCGCCCTGCCACCGACTATTCGGCGGAAAATTTTGGCGCGCACCGAAGCCAACAATGACAGCATTGGCCGCCTGGTGAGCGCGGGTATCGACAGCGGTGAGTTCCGTCCGGTGAATGTACTGGTCACCCAAAATCTGTTGCTAGGCGCCATCAATGCCTCTATGGATATCGGTATTTGGCGTAAAATGGACGACGTTGACGCCACAGCCGTGGATTACCTCGATGTGTTCTACCACGGGCTCGCATCCCGATAAATTCCACACATCTATCCGCTTAAACAAGGAAATCTTGTGCCTACTTTCTCGGAGGTCGTCGACCTCATTCAGCCAAAACAAGTCGGGCGATATTGGTTTGTCGGTACAAGCCCCCCCCAGGGGCCACGTATTTTTGGGGGACAGGTGCTTGCCCAGTCGCTAATGGCGGCTAATGCCACCGTGCCCGAACCGCTCACCGCCCATTCATTGCACGCGTATTTTTTGCGCCCGGGTAATCCCAACGAGCCCATTGAATTTGAAGTGGACCCGATCCGCGATGGCCGATCGTTCAGTACTCGTCGGGTTGTAGCCCGTCAAAATGAACAGGCCATCTTCAACACGGCCATCAGCTACCATGTTCAGGAACAAGGCCTAGCTCATAGTCTTACGATGCCCGAGGTTGAGCCGCCAGATTTCGAGAGTGCGGCGCGCAACCGCGAAGCGGCTGAAACCGCTTATATGCTGGGTATTTTTGGTATTGAGCGGCAGCGACTCATTGGTCATGAAGACCACGCCCAAGAGCCCCATTTGCGCAACTGGTTTCGAGCCCACGGTAAATTAAGCGATGACCCCAGGCTCCACCAAGTCGCACTCGCTTTGCTGTCGGATTTCAGCCTGCTCAGCACGGTGTTTTTACCGGTGGCCGGTCGTCGTTGGCAGTCAGACTTTATGTTTGCAAGCCTCGACCATGCCATGTGGTTTCACGGGCCTATTGATATCAACCGACCCGTCTTATACGACTGCGAAAGCCCCTGGGCAGGGAACGGCCGTGGCTTTACCCGAGGTCAGTTATGGAGCGAAGACGGCGCGCCCCTGGCGTCGGTCGCTCAAGAGGTATTGGTACGCCGCAAAGATGGCGCTAACGATACGTAACCAGTTCTGCCTGACGCTGGGCACCCAATAGCTGCAGGTGGGCCACATCGTTAAAGCATGACAGCGACACCCGTGAACGACTATAAAACAGTTGCGTGATCGAGCAGTTCATCATGGGCTCGTAAAATTGGTAAATGCCATCGGCTGATGCGCCCACTACCCGGGCTACCAGCGCCGCAATGGTGCCACCGGATGAGAAAATCGCCGAGGTAGCGCCGGATCCCGCAACAGCCATGACCTGATCAATGGCCTCATAAACCTGGTCGCGAAATACGGGCCATGGCTGAATACCGCTGGCATCACAATCGGGTGCTACCCACGCGTTGAAGACCGCTTCAATCACCTTTTGATAGCGCTTACTACTGTTGAGACCTTGAGCAACCACAGCACGTAAGGCGTTATCCTGGGCGCAAAGCGTCGGTAACAGGGCTTTGACCTGCTCTTCATTATTAATCTCATTGAAACGGGGGTCGATGTGCAGCGCACAGGGGTGGGGCTGAGCGGCCAAAATGCGCTCACCGGTTTCACGTTGCCTGGACAAATCACCGGCAAACGCCATATCGAACCTGACCCCAATATCCCGAAAAAACTGACCGGTTAAATCTGCTTGCAGCTGCCCAAGTTCAGATAACTGATCGTAATTGTCGCTGCCGAAAGACGCCTGGCCGTGACGGATCAAATACAACGTTGCCATCAGTTTGAGCTCCCCTGCCTGGAAAAGCGCAGTCTGCGTGGATAGGGAAAAAAGTCCTCCACATGACCAGACTGCAAACGCTTTTGTAAATCAGTCCAGAAATCGGCGTTGTAGAGGTCGCTATGGCGGGCATCGAAGGCTTTACGTGCCCGACGGTTACCCGAGAAAAACAAGCGAAACTCTTCAGGGAAAATATCGTTAGGACCCACCGAATACCAAGGTTGGTCTGACATCTCCTCGAACTCATCACGGGGCGGCGGAATCCGGCGGAAATTGCACTCCAGCAGTGGCTGAATCTCATCGTAGTCGTAAAACACCACTCGCCCGTGACGGGTCACACCAAAGTTCTTGAGCAACATGTCACCGGGGAAAATATTGGCGGCGGCTAGCTCCTTAATGGCCTTGCCGTAATCGTTCATCACCTCTTCAACCTGCTCATCGCTGGCATCTTGGAGATACAAATTGAGGGGTGTCATCCGCCGCTCAACATAGCAGTGCTTAATAATCATGGCGGTGCCATTGAGCTCAATTTGAGATGGACAGGTCTCGTGGAGTTCTTCCATCAACTCATCGGATACCCGAGCTCGATCAAAAACCAAATTCGAGAATTCCTGGGTATCGGCCATGCGCCCAGCGCGATCCCAGCGCTTTACCAACTGGTATTTTTCTTTCACTAATTCATGGGTCACTTCTTTAGGCGGGGTGAATCTGTCCTTGATAATTTTGAACACAAACTCGTAGGACGGCAGGGTAAACACCGTCATCACCATGCCTTTAATACCGGGCGCCACCACGAATTGGTCATCGCTGCAGCGCATATGACGATAGGCACTTCGATAATAATAGGTCTTACCGTGACGGTGATGGCCGATGCAACTGTAGATCTCGGAAATGGCTTTCTTGGGCATTAACTGCTGAAGGAACAGCACATACTGTGAGGGTATGGACGCATCGACCATGAAGTATGTTCGGGTAAAGCTGAACAACAGACTGACGCGGTCGGAGCCGAACAACACGGTATCAACATAAACAGCGGGGCTTAGCTCGCATTCATTATGGAGCAGTGGAAATACCAGGGGCATCTGCTGATCGCCCAGTACCAAGCGACCAACAATGTATACCGCTTTATTCCGGTAGAAATGATGCTCCAACATCTGAAGCTCTAAAGCGGGGTCGTTTAAATCGAATTCAGTAACCAGGCGCTCGGTCATGCTAGCCACAATATGGCTCACATCACGCTCTAAATCCTCCCAAGGAATGTGCAGCCCGTAATGCTCGAGTAGCTCACGAACCAAGTCGGATAGGCCTGCACTCGCGCTGAAGTGGGTAACGACGCGATTGGCATCAACAGGGGGCATATCCCCTTGGGGGGAGAACACAAACGCATGCTCATCGCGAATACGCCGGTGCTTGAACACCGCGTTATAGATGGAGTTGTAAAAGGTCTCAGCAATTTCGAAATTGGTCATGCCGCGCACAAGCTCGGCGTATACCGCTCGGGTCTCGGTCCAAAACCCAAAGTCTTCAAGACGATCACCGGCAATGTAGCGCACAAACTCAAGGGTCTCGAGCACCTTGAGTTTGTACAGATCAATGCGTCGGGTCGATGCCGCATGCATTAGCGCCCACTCGGCGTTCTCGAATCGAGTGCGCGCCGCCAGGGTGATGTTTTCAAAATCGGCAAAGTACGACGTGAAGCCGTTGAGTATGGTGCGCGCAAGTCGCGTTTGTTTATCCACGCTGTACTCCTGTGAGTGGGCAGCCCTAGTGTAGGGAGCGGCCACCTAGCAGGCAATCAGACCTTTGGAGGGCGTCATTGTGACCAAAGACCCCAATGGGTTCGCCACACGATGCGCCGCTGATGAACTCAATCTGTACTCCAATAAAAAGCCCGCGCAAGGCGGGCTCTGGGGAACAACGAAAGACCCGTTTAGGCGGCGTAAGCCTTCTCGGCATAGCGCGCACGATGGTAAGTCGCATCGCCAAAGGTGGTGTTAATCATCATCAGTCGCTTGGCGTAATGGCCAATATCGAGCTCATCGGTGATGCCCATGCCTCCGTGCAACTGAATAGCTTCACCGTAAATAAGCTTGGCATTGCGATCGACCAGCACCTTCAGCGCATTGATGGTGGCATCGGCTTTTTCTGGGGATTCCTGATACTCACACACCGCCTTATACAGCAACGATTTGGCCTGCTCGTAGGCCATCATGGTATCGACCATGCGGTGCTGCAAGGCTTGGAATGAACCAATGGCTGTGCCGAACTGCTCGCGGGTCTTGGTATATTCAAGGGTCTTGGCGTTCAGGGTACCCATGCATCCAATGGCCTCAGCCATTAGGGCGATGGTGGCTTCACGTACAACCTCATCGACGACTGTCATGGCACCACCGGCGGTACCCAGCAGAGCATCCGCTGGCAGGTGCACATTCTTAAAGGTGATGTTGGCGACTTTTTGGCCATCCATCATTGGGTAGGTAAAGCGCTCCAACCCTTCGGCGTTGGCATCTACCACAAAGAGTGACAGACCATCGCGATCAAATTGGTCGCCCGACGTACGCGCCAACACGACCAGTTGATTGCAATTGGCGCCATTAAATACCACCACCTTCTCACCGTTGAGTACGTAACCCTCATCGCTGGCCTCAGCACGGGTGGCGCAGTCACTGATTTCAAAACGGCTCTGACGCTCTACCCAGGCGAAAGCACCCGAGGTGCTGCCATCAATAACGCTTGGCAGCAAAGCTGCTCGCTGTGCCTCTGAACCTGCGCGAGCAACGAGCCCACCGAACAGCACAACGGTCGGTAGATAAGGCTCGACGACAAGTCCTTTGCCCAGCTCTTCCATAATGACCATGGTATCGACAATGCTGCCTCCAAAGCCGCCATCGGCCTCGGAGAAAGGAATCGACAACCAGCCTAGCTCGGCAAACGTCTGCCAAAAATCATCACGCATGCCTTTGTCGGACGCCACAATGGCTTTACGTGTTTCCCAGTCGTAATCGTCTTGAACAAACCGCGCGATGGAGTCGCGCACCATTTGTTGCTCTTCAGTAAAGTCAAAGTTCATACGGTTAGTCTCCTGTACTTATTCAAGACCAAGTACAAACTTGGCAATAATGTTTTTCTGGACTTCGTTTGAGCCGCCATAAATCGTTGACGCGCGTCCATACATGAAATTTCGGCGCGCCTCTGCACCAAAACTATGCCCGAGAACTTCAGGATCGAGATCCGTTGGCAGTACACCCTGATAGTAAGCAGCCACTTCCATGCGCAGCTCCTGGGTGGCCTGTTGCAGCTCGGTACCTTTGATCTTCAGCAACGATGACTCGGGTCCGGGAAAACCGCCGGCCTGCATTGCAGCAAGGGTACGCAGCTCGGTGAATTCCAACGCCATCAGCTCGATTTCAATATCAGCCATGCGCGCTTGAAAACCGGGGTCATCAATCAGTGCTTTGCCGCCATTGATCTCCTGGCGCGCCGCTTCTTTAATCAAGCGAAGGTTGCGTTTTGACTGGGCCACATCGGCAATAGACGTGCGCTCATGGGCCAGCAGTGCCTTGGCCACGGTCCATCCCTTATCGACCTCGCCTACCACATTGCTGGCGGGTACACGGACGTTACTAAACTCCACTTCATTAAGGCTGTGCTCATTATCGATAGAGATAATGGGATTAACCTTGATGCCCTCAGACTTCATATCCACCAAGATGAAGGTAATGCCTTCTTGCTTCTTGCCTTCACTTGAGGTGCGAACCAATACAAAAATCCAGTCAGCGTACTGCGCGTAGGTGGTCCATATTTTGGCGCCGTTAATGATGAAATCATCGCCGTCGCGAACCGCCTTGGTTTTCAGGCTGGCCAAATCCGAGCCGGCACCAGGTTCTGAGTAGCCCTGGCACCACCAATCCTCACTCTTCAAAATACGCGGCAAAAAGTGGTCTTTCTGCTCTTGGGTACCAAATTGATAAATAACCGGTCCCACCATATTCAATCCAAAGGGGACGGTTCCGGGAATCCCGCGCTCTGAGCGCTCAGTTTCGAAGATGTACTTCTGAGTGGGCGTCCAGCCAGTCCCACCGAACTCTACAGGCCAATTAGGCGCGATCCAGCCCCTGTCATACAGACGACGCTGCCAGTCAACGATGGCCTCTTTAAAGTTCTTACCTCGCAGTCGCCCGACCAGCTCGTCGGTGAACTGCTCATCAAAAAATGCGCGAACCTCGTCGCGGAATGCCAGGTCTTCTGCTGAGAATGCGGTATCCATAGAGCCCTCTCCCGTTAGCGTGTTATTCGAATTCAAAGCGCTAGTCGCGATTTTGAACATCGAGTATGTTTTTCTACGCTACGGAATGTAGGCAACTTACAGGAGGTTTGCAAGTGCCTTCTCGCTTGAACGGTACAGTCGGTGAAATGAGCGCCGATACCGGCGCCAGAAAGGTCTCTAGTAAAGCAGTGAGAACAACTTACGCTGATACTCGGCGGCCAACGGGTCCCCTTTACCAATGGTTGCGATGGCATCGAGGTACAAACGCTTGGCTTCACCGTTGTTCCAATCACGGTCGACACGCAGCACCTGCAACAAATGCTCTAACGCCTCTCGGTACTGGCCTTGGGTAGTCAGTTGCACCGCCAGCTTCACTCGCACCTCATGGTTGCTTTCGTCCGATGCAAGCTGAGCTTCTAGGGCCTCTATCTCGGGGGATTTACCCGCCTCGCGTGCTAACTCAATTTGTGCCTTCAATTGTTCGTACACGGCGTCTTGATCGACCATTCGCACATCGGATAACACCGCTTCGGCGTCATCGAGACGCTTGGCCTCAATGAGCGCTCCCGCGTAAGCCATGGTGACTTCATGAAGGCGTTTGGAATCCTCCCAAGCGGTACGTAATAGCCCCAAAGCTTGGGCTGTCTCACCGGCATCTAGCAGCGTGGTAGCTTTAGCGATTTTAGCGTCCCACGGCGAAGGCAAATGCTTTTGAAGCATCTCGCGCACCGCTGATTCTGGCTGAGCGCCTGCGAAACCGTCGATCGGCTGGCCCTCTTTTATCACCAAGACGGTGGGTAGACTGCGAACACCCAGCTGACTCGCCAACATTTGCTGTTCATCCGCGTTGACCTTAGCCAGTAAAAACGCGCCGGCATACTCGTTGGCCAATTTTTCTAGCACAGGCATCAACTGCTTGCAGGGTCCGCACCAATCCGCCCAAAAGTCGACCACGACCGGTCGATTGAATGATTCATCGATGAGCAGTTGTTGGGCATTGCTCTCATTGATGTCAACGATGAATGAATTAGGGGTTTCCACGTTAGCTCTCCCGCTACTGTTGGTTGAAACCAAGCACATCCTGCATGCTGTACGCACCCGGTTGTTGCTGCGCTACCCAGAGCGCCGCTCGTACAGCACCCCTAGCAAAGGCCAACCGAGAGCTGGCTTTATGGGTAATTTCCAGACGCTCGCCGTCACCCGCGAAAATGACCGTGTGATCGCCGACAACGTCGCCGGCACGAATGGTGGCAAATCCAATCGTCTGTCTGTCGCGAGCTCCGGTCTGCCCTTCTCGCCCATAGACAGCCACTTGTCCAAGGTCACGCCCAAGGGCATCGGCCACGACTTTGCCCATGCTCAATGCGGTACCCGAGGGTGCATCGACTTTATGGCGGTGATGGGCTTCGACGATTTCGATATCCACATCGTCCCCCAATACCCGGGCCGCCTGCGCGAGTAGCGTAAATGCCAAATTGACCCCGGTAGAGAAGTTACTCGCTTTGCACATAGCCATGCGCTGACACTGATCTGCCAGAAGCTGTTCCTGCTCATCGGTAAAACCCGTCGTACCGACAACCATTGCCACGCCATGAGCCGCACACAATGCGGCGTTTGCCAAGGTTGTCTCGGGGGTTGTGAAGTCTATGAGGACATCGATGTCGTTAACCACGAGCCCCAAATCAGTGACCAGCAGCACCTGGCAAGGACCACGTCCGAGTAACTCACCCACATCAACGCCAGCAAGGGTACTGCCCGAGCGCTCGATAGCCGCAGCAAGCACCATACCCCGATCGCTATCGAGCACTGTCTCCATAAGCATACGGCCCATGCGACCGGCCGCACCGGTTACCGCTACCCGAGTGGTCACGGCTTCATGCCTTCAAAGAAAGATTTCACCCCCTCAAACCAAGTGGACTGGCGAGGTGATTGCTTGTCACCGCCTTCTGTGAGGGTAGATCGAAACTCCTCGAGTAACTGCTTTTGTTTACTACTTAAATTGACGGGCGTTTCTACAACCGCGCGACACATCAGGTCACCGACCGGACCACCGCGAACCGGCTGCACACCCTTGCCACGCAAACGGAACAACTTGCCGGTCTGGGTTTCAGCGGGGATTTTCAGCTTCACTTTACCGTCCAAGGTGGGCACTTCCAGCTCACCACCTAAGGCGGCATCGACAAAATTAATAGGAATTTCGCAAAACAGATGTCGACCATCGCGCTGGAACAGGGGGTGTTCCTTCACCGACATTTGAACAAATAAATCTCCCGGAGGCCCGCCCGCCGGCCCTGCTTCACCCTCACCACTTAGGCGAATGCGATCGCCGGTATCGACACCCGGGGGCACTTTTACCGACAGCGTCTTGGTTTTCTCGACCAAACCCTGTCCACGGCAATCGACACAGGGGTCTGAAATAGTTTTACCGCGACCGCGACACTTGGGACAGGTTTGTTGAACCTGGAAAAATCCCTGCTGCATGCGCACTTGCCCAGAGCCACTGCATGTACCGCAGGTTACCGGGCTCGAACCCGGCTTGGCACCACTGCCATCACAGGTATTACAGTGCTGTAATGAGGGCACGCGAATCTCGGTCGTGGTGCCCCTGACGGCTTCTTCGAGACTGATCTCGAGGGTGTAGCGCAAGTCGGAGCCGCGCTGGGGACCGCTTCGACGACCACCACCGCCACCAAAAATATCACCGAACACATCCCCAAAAATGTCGCTGAAATTGCCGCCTTGGAATCCGCCACCACCCATGGATTGATCGACACCAGCATGACCAAACTGGTCATAAGCTGCGCGCTTGTCCTTATCCATGAGGACGTCGTAGGCTTCCGTCGCCTCTTTAAACTTGCTGTCGGCGTCGGCATCGTCGGGATTGCGGTCGGGATGGTATTTCATCGCCAGCTTGCGATAGGCCTTCTTTACCTCCTGATCGCTAGCGCTTCGGTCGACACCTAAGACTTCGTAATAATCGCGTTTGGACATGATTTTCCAGTCACTGCTGCTTAAATTTCATACATATGGAGGGCGACCCCACAAAAACAACGCGGGCAACCAAGGCCCGCGTCGAAAAGTACCACGTTCACCCAGGACCTGGGTTACCCAATATTGGCAGCCTTAGCGGCCGCCTCGGGGCATCATGCTTTCTTGTCGTCGTCCTTGACCTCTTCGAACTCGGCATCGACGACGTCATCTGCGGCACTGTCGCCCGGTTCGGCACTTGCCTGAGCACCTTCACCAGCTTGCTGCTGCGCCGAGTACATCTTCTGAGCAACCGCACCGGTTGCTTCGGTGATCTTGTTGGTTGCCGCTTCAATGGCATCCTGATCGTCGCCCTTCATTGCCTCTTCAGCCGCGCTGATGGCCGCTTCAATGGCGCTGCGCTCATCGTCAGTGGCGTGCTCGCCCGCCTCTTCCAAGGTCTTGCGTGCGGCATGAATCATGCCGTCACAACTGTTGCGAGCAGTAATGAGCGCCTCGAACTTCTTGTCGGCTTCGGCATTCGCTTCCGCATCGCGCACCATCTTTTCGACTTCTTCGTCGGAAAGACCACCTGAAGCGGTAATCCGAATGGATTGCTCCTTACCGGTTGCCTTGTCCTTCGCTGAGACGTTCAAAATACCGTTAGCGTCCAGGTCGAAGGTCACCTCTACCTGTGGCACACCCCGAGGCGCCGGCGGGATATCGGCCAGATCGAACCGCCCGAGGGACTTGTTCTGAGCCGCCTGTTTACGCTCACCCTGAACCACGTGAATGGTCACTGCGGTCTGATTGTCTTCGGCGGTAGAGAACACCTGCGACTTCTTGGTGGGGATAGTGGTGTTCTTCTCAATGAGAGGTGTCGCAACGCCACCCATGGTTTCAATGCCGAGGGTGAGCGGGGTTACGTCGAGCAGCAGAACATCTTTAACATCCCCCGACAGTACCGCACCTTGAATAGACGCGCCCATAGCAACAGCTTCATCGGGGTTTACATCCTTGCGCGGCTCTTTACCGAAATAGTCCGCGACTGCCTTTTGCACCATGGGCATGCGGGTCTGACCACCAACCAGAATCACATCGTTGATCTCGCTCGGTGACAAACCAGCGTCTTGCAATGCCACTTTTACGGGTTCTAAAGATCGCTTGACGAGTTCTTCAACCAACGATTCCAGCTTAGATCGTGACAACTTAACCACCAAGTGCTTCGGACCGGTGGCATCGGCGGTGATATAGGGAAGGTTAACTTCAGTCTGCTGCGAGCTGGACAATTCAATCTTGGCCTTTTCGGCCGCTTCCTTCAGACGCTGAAGCGCCAGGGGATCACTGTGTAGATCGATATTGTTCTCTTTCTTGAACTCGTCCGCCAAGTACTCGATAAGACGTAAATCAAAGTCCTCACCACCGAGGAACGTATCGCCGTTGGTGGCCAGTACTTCGAACTGATGCTCGCCATCAACTTCAGCGATTTCAATAATGGAGATATCAAAAGTACCGCCGCCGAGGTCGTAGACCGCTACTGTACGATCGCCCTTCGCCTTGTCCATGCCATAGGCCAACGCCGCCGCGGTCGGCTCGTTGATGATGCGCTTAACATCAAGACCGGCAATTTTTCCTGCGTCTTTCGTTGCCTGACGCTGAGAGTCATTAAAGTATGCGGGTACCGTAATAACCGCTTCAGTCACCGACTCACCTAGATACTCTTCGGCGGTTTTCTTCATCTTGCGCAGGACTTCCGCAGACACCTGGGGAGGTGCCATCTTGTTGTCCTTAACCTGCACCCAAGCGTCACCGTTATCGGCTTTAACAATGTTGTAAGGCACCATCTTGATGTCTTTTTGCACAACGTCGTCTTCAAACCGACGACCGATCAGACGCTTAACAGCGAACAACGTGTTAGTTGGGTTGGTAACTGCCTGTCGCTTAGCCGCCTGGCCCACTAAGATTTCACCGTCATCGGTGTAAGCCACAATGGATGGCGTGGTTCGACCACCTTCCGCGTTTTCGATAACTCGCGCCTGACCGCCTTCCAGTACCGAGACACAGGAATTGGTGGTTCCCAAGTCAATACCAATAATTTTGCCCATTTCTATCTCCTATCGGCTGGCTATCAGCCAGCATGCTTGCTTGATTCTGTATGTTGGTGCGGGTTTGGCAATTTCAAGGCACAAGGGCCAATAACCCTTCAATTTTTATGTGAATCAGGCGGACGCCTTACTCACAATCACCATGGCAGGACGCAAAAGCCGGCCGTTTAAGGTGTAGCCCTTTTGCATAACCGCCGTGACCGTGTTTGGCTCGACGTCGGGATTCTCGACCATGGTCATGGCTTGAGCCGTTTGTGGATCGAAGGGCTCTCCAGTGGGGTCAACCGCTTCCACACCACTCTTGCTCAGGGCGTCGATAAAACTCTTAAGGGTCAGCTCAACACCTTCAATGATGGGCTTGGCGGCATCGCTATCGCCCCCTGCTTCTAGTGCGCGCTCTAAATTATCGACCACCGGTAGCAACTCGCTGACGAATCGCTCCAGGGCGAATTTCCGAGCCTTCTCTACTTCGGTTTGTGCACGCCGCTGTGAGTTCACTGAGTCTGCTTGAGCACGTAATTCCGCATCGCGGGCAGCTTGAAGATCCGCTTCGAGTTGCTCGATGACGGCCTCCAGGGATACGGACTCGGGGTTTTCATCGGCCGCCTCAGTGTCAACGTCCGGCGTTTCAGGTATGCCGGGCTCTGGGACCGACTGCTCTGCTTCGGATTGTTCCTGCTTGTCTTCTGACATATGTCTTCCCCTGCCGTTGTTGGCCCGCAGGCCCTTGCTGTGGTTGCGGGGGAAGTGGGGACAAGCCGTCAGAATTTCAAGCCATGATCAGTGAGATAAGCTCGCCTCGCCCATAGGCGTTATCGAGAGAGGGCCGCACTTAGCATGCGAGCAGTGACATCAACCATGGGGATCACCCGCTCATAGGCCATACGAGTGGGACCAATGACGCCGAGCACACCCAGGGTCTGGCTGCCTTGCAGGTACGGTGCGGTGACAACGGAAAAATCACCCAAAACCGAGTACCCCGCCTCTTCGCCAATAAAGATGTTGATGCCATCGGCCCGAGAGGAGCGCTCGAGTAAATCTAGCAGATCACGCTTGCGTTCAAAGGCATCAAACAGCTCTCGAAGCTTGCTGATGTCCTCGCCCCCCGCCTGATCAAGCAGATGACTCTCACCGGCTACGACGTATTCTGCGCTAGGCTCATCACCCGATAGCGCGTCACTGGCCAGGGTTAACGCTGCGGTCATGTAATCATCAATTCGGCTTCGAGCCTCGGCCATTTCAGCAACCAGACGCTCTTTAACAGTGCTGAGGTCAGCACCCGCATAGCGCTCATTGACCAACTCAGCGGCACGGCGTAACTGGGCTTCAGTCATCGGCCGTGACAGCTGGATAATGCGGTTTTGCACCTCTTTTTCATTGGTGACCAGAATCACCAGCACACGATTTTCCGATAGCGCAAGAAACTCAACATGACGCAATTGCTGCGCCTCGGGTCGCGGCACCGTGACAATGCCCGCCTGGGTGGTGAGTGTGGCCAACATGTTTGACGCCGCTTGTACGAGATCTGCCGTCGAACGATTGGGGTTTAATTCATCACGCAAGATTCGGACCGCGGCCTCGTCGAGGGGCTGAACCTGCAACAAACTATCGACAAAAAAGCGGTACCCTTGCGCGGTTGGCACCCGCCCCGCGGACGTATGAGGTGCCGCCAGAAAGCCCCGGTCCTCAAGATCGGACATAATATTGCGAATAGTGGCGGGGCTGACAGATAAACCACTGGCAGCGTGCAGCGCTTTGGAGCCCACGGGATGGCCCTCGCGGATGTGCATTTCCACCAATGTCCGCAGTAAATCAGTTGCTCGCTGAGAGAGATCGTGTGTCGACATGGATGAGTTCCTCTGGCATTAGTTGTAGCACAGCCAGATTTTCAGACAAAGCGCTGGTTTCGATGTTTCCGAGCCCCCATGCGTTACGCTATAAAGCAAGAAATATCGGATACAACACCATGCTCAAACACCTAGCCATTCGCGACTACGCCATTGTCGATCATCTCGATCTCGACCTGGACAGTGGCATGACCGCCATCACCGGCGAAACCGGTGCCGGCAAATCGATCATGCTCGATGCGCTAGGTTTGTGCATCGGTGATCGAGCTGACGCGCGTACTGTCCGCCCCGGTGCTGTAAAAGCCGACATCACGGCCACTTTTGACATAACAGAACTTGGCGACGCACGGTCATGGTTGTCCGAGCGCGACCTGAATACCGACGATAATGAGTGTCTGCTCAGAAGAACGATCAGCGCCGAAGGCCGCTCGAAGAGCTTCATCAATGGCGCGCCAGTAACTTTAAGCGACTGCGCCGACCTTGGTGCACTACTCGTTGATATCCACAGCCAACACGCGCATCAATCCCTATTGCGCGCGAGTACCCAACGCCAACTGCTCGATGCCTTTGCCGGCGCGGAAGCACTGGCCAAAGACGTTGCCGAAGTGGCCCGCCACGCCCGCTCATTGCAGCAACAACTCGATCGACTCACCCATCAATCGGAAGAGGATCGCGCGCGTCGAGAGCTATTGCACTATCAAGTAAACGAGCTCGATGCACTGGAACTCAGAGAAGGTGAGATTGCACAGCTTGAGGACGAGCAAACACAGCTTGCGAACGCCCGATTCATCTTGGAAAACGTGGGAGCTGTTACTGAGGGCTGTGAGTTACACGGTGAGCAGTTGGGGCGGCTCGCCGCCATGCTGGACGATCGTCGGTTGCCCAGCGGTGTCATTGATGGGGCCAGAGAGCTGATTACCTCCAGCGTTATTCAGCTAGAAGAGGCCCGTACTGAACTGCAGCGATACGCCGATGGGGTCGAGATAGACCCAGCGCGACTTCGAGAGGTTGAGCAGCGGCTCGATAGCATTTACAGCCTAGCCCGCAAACATCGAGTGGATGCCGAGGCGCTCAACCAACACCACGAAGAGCTGGCAGAGCAATTACAAGTGCTTGATGGCGGTGACGAGAACTTGGAGCAGCTAAGTCAAAAGGTAGCCGACAGCTATCGGCAATACAAAGCCCTGACCCAAAAACTGACTGAAGCACGCACACAAGCGGCACAAACCCTAGAACAAAGGGTGATGGAAGTGCTAGCCGAGCTAGCCATGGACCGCTGTTACTTTCAGGTCGCCATGCACCCATCCGGCGACAACCAGATTGACCCCCATGGAGCCGAGCACATCGAGTTTCTTATCAGCACGAATCCGGGTGCAAAACCAGGCCCCTTGGCAAAAATTGCCTCGGGGGGGGAATTATCCCGTATCAGTCTGGCCCTGCAAATTGCGGCCGCCGATAGCGCAACGGCGCCTACTATGATCTTCGACGAGGTCGATGTAGGTATTGGTGGTGCTGTGGCTGAGGTGGTCGGGAGCCTGCTGCGCCGTTTAGCGGGGCGTGTCCAAGTGTTATGCGTAACGCACCTGGCTCAGGTAGCGGCAATGGGCCACCATCAGCTGCGGGTCACCAAAGCCAATGCTGAGGACACCGTAACAACTGAGGTGGCAGTACTCGATGCTGAACAGCGCGTCGAGGAGATTGCCCGTATGACGGGCGGTGTCAATCTAACTGACAGCTCTAGAGCCCATGCTAGGGATTTATTGGCAAACGGGGCATCGCGCTAACGCGATATCGTCCCAAAAGGGTTTAGCCTTTCTTGCGCACGTACAGCACTAATGAGTGGTCGATGATTTCGTAGCCATGCTCTTCGGCAATTTCGTGCTGCCGCTTTTCTATGACCTCATCCACAAACTCGATCACCTCGTTTGATTCCACATCAACCATGTGATCGTGGTGATCGTCTGAGGATAACTCGAATACCGAATGCCCGGTTTCAAAATTGTGGCGCACCACCAAACCCGCCGACTCAAACTGGGTTAATACCCGGTAAACCGTAGCCAAACCCACGTCTTCACCTGAATCGCGCAAACGTTGATAAACATCCTCGGCACTCAAATGCTCCGAGGTGGCCGCAGTAGATTCGAGCATTTGTAAAATTTTGATCCGCGGCAGGGTCACTTTGAGGCCTGCGCGACGCAGCTCGACATTTTCTGATGACATTGATCATTTCTCGTTATGGGGTAATGCGCGGTATCATGCCAGCCAGACCCGTTTTGTGGAACCCAATTGCCATGTTTACCGCCGTTACGATGCTACCCCGATACTTGCTACCGTTGCTGTTGGCACTCGCCCTAGCGGGCTGCGGCAGCAATATAGGCTTTCCGGGTGTCTATCGGATTAACATAGAGCAGGGCAATATCATCACCGAGGATATGGTCGAGCAGCTAAAACCCGGTATGACCCGGCGACAAGTGCGTTTTGTCATGGGCACGCCCCTGATTGAAGACACCTTCCAACCCGATCGCTGGGACTATCGCCACACCATTCGTAACGGCATCAAGACCTTATCAGAGTCGCGACTAAGCGTATTTTTTGAGGACGATGCCCTAGTGAATGTCACCGGCACTATCGTGCCCGAGTGGGCGCAAGTGGAAGAAAATAGCGGCGAGGGGTAAGTTGCTCGCTCAATTAGCCTCACCCTCACGCTGACGCTTAGCTGCTTCGGCCCGCTGACGGCGCACCTCTTTAGGATCAATTTTTAATGGTCGATAGATCTCGACCCGATCACCTTTGGCCAGAGGATGGCTGTGGGCTACCGCTTTACCGAAGATACCTAGCTTCAGGTCATCATCGACGCTTAGCTCTTTAAATTCCCCTGCAATATTCGATATGGCCACCGCCTCTATAGCCGTGGTGCCAGGGCTAACATCCAGCTGTTTTATTAACTGCTTCGTGGGCAGGGCATAGGCTACCTCTACCGTAATAACATCGTCGGTCACGACACTGCTGCTCCGTAAAGTGTGTTTGCGCGTTTGACGACCGCGTCGACCAAATCAAGGGCCACGCGATCGAAAAGACGTCCGAACGCCGCATTCACCAAGCCACTTCGCATTCGGAAGTCGAGACTGAGCATCACTTTGCAGGCATCGGCACCCAATGCTTTAAATTGCCACTGGCCCTGAAAGGCCTCAAATGGACCCTCCACCAGGGATAAACCAATACGGGTGTGGGGTTCCATGGTATTGCGGGTAACAAAACTGTGGCTAATACCCGCGCGCGACAGGGCCAACCTGGCAACCACCTCGGTGTCGCTCTGGGCGATCACGGTCGCCTCATTACACCCGTTGAGAAACTCAGGGTAGCGCTCGATATCGGCTACCAGCGCAAATAACGCGGGGGCCGGATGGAGCAGCAATGCACTTCGATTGATCTGGGTCATGGCCCCATACTACCCCAGCCGAACCCCGAGAAGGCGGTGGGCACAAGCAAATAAACCCCCATCATCAGCGCAAATACAGGCACCCAGTAACGCAACAACCCCCACCAGATAAGAAACAACCATCTCGGCTCTCGATACAGCTCCCCTCTCACCAATGGCCGTGGCATAGCCCACGCGACAAAAACACACACAGCCAACATCGAGAGCACAATGGCAAGATCTAGACTGCGACTAGCGAGCAGTAATCCCCTATCGAGCCACCCATCACGTAGCACCGTGATACACCATAGGGTGCCACCTACAACAGCGGCTGCGATTGATCGGGACCACATAAAATCCCGCCGCAGCACCATAATGGCGGGTTCGACCAGTGCAATCAGCGCGGCAATGCTCACCACACCGAGGGTTACAAAATAAACACTGCCGTAGAACTCACCCTGCGATAGGTTGGCGAAAGCATAGGGGGTAGCGACAAAAACCAGCGCCATGCCCTCAATAACCGCGGTATTGGTGGCAAAAAGCAGCGGCACGACTATCACAGCCGCCAGCAGGGCAAACAGGGTATCGATGAGAGCGGCTGCGCAAACGGCCCGTAACAAGGGTAGCTGTCGTGGCGTCCTGGCACCAAAACACAGACCAATGCCAAGGCCAGCCCCAAGTGTGTAAAGGGCGCTGAGACAGCCTGCCATCACGGTCTCGACATCTAACTGATGAAAGTGTCTGGCGAATAAATATTCCCAGGCACTCTGGAGGTCACCTCGCTCAAGGGAAAAATCCACTAAGCCGACCATGGCAAGGAACGCCGCAGGCAATGCAAGCCACCCAATGATAGCCATTGCGTACTGGGGCCCCAAACTCGCCAGCGCCGTCAATATCAGTAGAATAAAGCCAAACCAGAGCGTTCGAGGCATTTCACGGTGTGAAGCAATAAACTGATCGACCACCTCTTGGGCACTCGCAGAGGCCAATACACCACTGTGAAGAACCTGGGCCCGATCAAATAGCCACAGCGTCACATCGAGTAACTCCACGGCGACTAACAGTCCCAAAGCAACCTGCACCCATCCGAGCCAACTCCAGAGAAAAGATCGGCCCGACTGGTCACTGGCCCAGCGCAACGCACCGACCGGGGATCCCCTGCCGTGACTTCCTAGCATGACTTCGGCGCTCAAAATAGGCACCACCGCCACCAGTAAAGTGAGCACATAGGCAAGGAAAAACGGCGCACCGCCGTGCTCACCCATTAAGTAAGGTAACCGCAGAATATTGCCAAGCCCCATCGCTGCGGACGCCAGCGCAAACACCAGCGTCGTTTGGCCTTGCCAAATTTTGGGTACGTGGTCATCGAGCACAGCAGATAGCGCCTTTCATCGAGCACTTAACAATGCTGCAGTTTAGCGGCGATAAAACCCCATGACAGCCCGATTACGTCATAAATGCATATCCTGTGGCTGCGGCCGCCACGTATAATGTCGGGATGGCTAAATCCAAGAAAAAAGTCCCTGACAACACGATTGCTCAGAATAAGCGTGCACGCTTCGATTTCCACGTTCTGGAAAGCTTTGAGGCGGGTGTTTCTTTGGCCGGTTGGGAAGTGAAGGCTATCCGCGCAGGCAAAGTTCAGCTCACTGACTCTTATGTGTTTATGAAGAACGGTGAAGCGTTTCTGCTGAACGCTCAAATTGTGCCCCTCGACACGGCCTCTACCCACTTTGTCACAGAGCCGACACGCCCGCGCAAATTACTGCTGCACAAAAAAGAGCTGGCTCAAATCAACGCCGCCACCACACAAAAGGGCCAAACAGCCGTATGCACAGCCCTATTTTGGAAAGGTCATCTGGTCAAAGCCAAAGTAGCCCTCGCCGCTGGTAAAAAACAACACGACAAACGCGAAACCGAGAAGGAACGTGACTGGCAACGCCAGAAGGCGCGCATTGTCAGAGACAATGTGAAGCAGT
>CAJXNM010000036.1 GCA_913057135.1 uncultured Halieaceae bacterium | reverse complement strand
GGGACGGTTCGGGTTTGGTCGCTGCCCTGGCCATGGGGGCTGACGGCATTGCCATGGGTACACGCTTTTTGCTGACCCAAGAGTCCCCTGTGCCCGAAGCTACCAAACAGGTGTACCTGGCAACGCCCCCCGACAAAATTGTGGTTAGTACCAAGCTCGATGGCTTACCCCAGCGCATGATCGCCAATGATTATTTGGGGCGACTAATGAACGCGTCCCAGGTGGGCCTTTTGTGGCGCGCCGTGCTCAATGGCATGGCGTTTACACGGCTCACCGGGGGCTCATTGATTGGCATGATGGGAACCGCTTGGAAAACCTGGCGTGCCGGCCACGCGTCCTTTGGCCAGACGCTCATGGCGGCCAACGCACCAATGATGATCCAAGAAGCAATGGTGAAAGGGCATCCCGATCGGGGCATTCTGCCCTCGGGCCAGGTGGCGGGACTCATCACCGATTTGCCCAGTACCGCCGATCTCATCGATCGCATAATGGCCGAAGCCAATGACGCAGCTCGTCGAGTCGCAGCGCTGGGTCTCAGCGCGTCATCTGATAAGGATTAACCCATGGCATTTTCCACGACTATCGATAAGGGCATTGCCCATTTGGTGTTCAATAATCCACCGGTTAATGCCTTTGACAGCGCCCAGTGGGCGGCGATTGCCGGGGAAATACGCGCCCTTGGGCAAAACCCCGATGCCCATGTCATTGTCATTAGCGCCGAAGGCAAAGGCTTCTGTGCTGGCGTCGACATTAAAGAGTTGGGGGCCCACCCGGAGCGCATCGTGCCGGTGAACAAGGGCAACTACGACACCTTTGAAGCCATCCATCGCAACCCCAAGCCGGTCATCGTGGCGCTGCACGGGTTCGTATTGGGCGGTGGTATTGGTATCGCCGGTGCGGCGGATATTATTGTTGCCTCGGAATGCGCGTCCTTCGGGGTACCCGAAGTTGATCGAGGTGCAATGGGTGGGGGCGCCCATTTGCAGCGGATGTTCCCGGTGCAAAAAGTACGGCATATGTATTTTACCGGCGAGTTCATCGATGCCGCTGAGGCGTACCGGCTGGGTGCTGTTGAGCGGGTCGTACCCCGCGAGCAGCTGGTCGCGACCGCAATGGACATTGCCGCCGCCATCGCCGCCAAGAGTCCCATTATGATTCAGCTGGCGAAAGAGGCGCTCAATGCTATTGAGGATGGCAACCTCGAGGATAAATACCGGCGCGAGCAAGGGCTCACCCTAGAGGCCTATACACACAAGGACTCCCAAGAAGCGCGAGATGCGTTTAACGAGAAGCGTACCGCCAGTTTTGACGGTAGCTAAACATCGTCTCTGACACTGGTAGCACACTTAGACTAGCCGGCGATAACACCTCCAAATGGACGTATCGATGGGCCGGCCTCGGTCTATACTCAAGCATAAAGTCAACATAACAGGAGATGCCCATGGCCAAAGCGGTGGATTACAACCTGGGTCCCAATACCTTTCCACGCGGCTGGTTCGTCGTTGCCGAGAGCCATGAAATTGACGCCGGGCCCATCGCCATTCGTTTCTTTGGGCGCGACTTAGCCCTTTATCGGGGCCAAAGCGGTAACCCGGTACTACTCGATGCCTACTGCGCCCACATGGGCACCCATTTGGCGGCCAGCGACTCGGCGATGATCGTCCGCAATGGCCTGCAAATAGAGGGCGACTCGATTCGATGCCCTTACCATGGCTGGCGCTACAACAGCGAAGGCCATGTGGATGATATTCCCTACCATGACGGACCCTGTCCCAAATCGGCATCGATTCAGTCATACCCCGTTGTCGACAATATGGGCTGCATCATGGCGTGGTTCGACGAGGAGGGCGGTGAGCCCGATTACGCGGCACCGTTCCTAGAGCAGTGGGATGACCCCCAATGGATTCACTGGCAGCTCGATCACTTGGGCGAGCTGGATATTCACCCCCAGGAAGTGTTGGATAACATGTCCGATATACGGCACCTTGGGCCCACCCACGGGGCGCCCTGTGAGTATTTCGAGAACGAATGCCGGGACCACGTTTACATCCAGCGTCAGGGCGGGCCGATGCAGCTTTACGGCGGCGTCATGTTGTACACCACCACCTGGTATACCGGCCCCGGCATCCTGCTATCGAAGCAGGTCTGGGGTGATACGGTGCAGTTTGAACTCATTGCCAATACGCCGGTTGAAGACGGCCGCATTAAAGCCTGGCATGGCTGCCTGGTGAAGGCGCAAGGGGAAACGGTTACCGAGGCGGATATTGACATCGCCAGGCAGACCCAAGCCGGCGCCCTTGAAGCCTTCGCGACCGACTTCCAAATCTGGCGCTATAAGCGGCCTGCACTCAAGATTATGGCCATGAAAACCGACGGACCGTTCAAAGTGGGGCGGCAGTGGTATAGCCAGTTCTATGAGAGCCGGGGCAATGCCAGTACTAAGAGTGCTGAGCTTAATGGCATTTACCATGTGCCCGGCATGGATACCCCCGCCGACCGCAACCATGCCATCGATGACGGCCTACCGTTCTAAGGATACCGACCATGACTGACACCGCCGCTCGCGTCGCCGTGTGCCAAGCCTATCTCGATGGCTTGGTGGCCGGGGATCTCGACACCGTTTTGAGCCTGTTTGCCGACGATGCTACGGTGGAAGACCCTGTGGGCACCGAGCCCAAGGTGGGTCGCGAGGCATTGGCTGCTTTCTATCAAATCGCCTGTGACTTCGTGACGGCGGCGCAGCTTACGGGCACTCCGCGGGTGGCGGGTGACGAAGTGGCGTTTCCCTTTGAAATCACCACCGGCACTGGCGATAAGGCTTCAATTATTAGCATTATCGACGTGTTTCGTTTCAATGAAGCGGGCAAGATCGTCAGCATGCGTGCCTGGTGGGGCGGCGACAACGTCCGCCCAGCCTGAACCCCTTAGGAGTAGGCCACCACGCTCTTTAAAATCAGGCTCACCAGCATGGACTGCCGCGACACGCCGGTCTTTGCAAAGATGGATCGAAGCTGTGCTCGGGCGGTGTTGCGCGCAATGCCCAACTCCGCCGCCGCCTGATCGAGATTGGCGCCCTCGGCGAGTAATTTAGCCAGGGCCACCTCGGCCTTTGTCAGGCTATACAAGCTCATTAAGATGCGCGTGTCGATTTCGAAACTGCGCTCGGGTCCGTTGATGAACACAATCATGTGGGGCGTATGACCTGGCTCCACGGTTTTATCGATCATCATGGGTTTAATCAGAATTTCCAGATCGGGTTTACCCGATGGTCGGTCCACCGCGAGTGCATTGGTGGGTGCAGGTTCCTGGTTGCGCTGAGCGGTGGCCACCGCGTCTATGTAGCCATTAAGCGTGCTGCGGGCGCTGGGACTTTCGAGATAAATCTGCTCGTTAACAATCGACAAGCCATCTTTTTCGCGAACGATGGCATCGGCCACTGCGTTGCGCGTGACGACTTTGCCACGCTCATCGAGGGTAATGATGCCAACCGATTGCTTTGCAAAGGTCGAGCTGTACAGCTTGCGCTCTTTATCGAGCTGAATAAGCTGCATGCCATTCGCTACCGCCCGCTGAATATGGTTGGCCAGTAGCTCAACCAAACCCCGCTCTTCGGCTCCAAAGTTGGGGGCCTCTTTGGGGCGACAGAAGCGCACACTGAAACGCTGACCATTGGCATTGCGCAAATCCACCCCAATCATGTGATGAATGCCAATGGGGGCCATGCAGAAGCGGTAGAGGTCGGTCTGCTCGAGGGACTTGTAGGGTACGCACTCGTCGAGAGTGGTGACCTTGCCCCAGGGCAAGTTGGTCATCAGATTCGATGTGTAGTACCGATCGGTATAGGGGTTGCTGTGGTCATCGACCAGAGTGCGGGGCAGGTGCTCTGAGGATACAAACAGCAAACCACCGTCATCGCCTCGGGGCTCGCGCATGGTAATAGAGCCAAAATTGGCATCGATTGTAGAGCGCATCTCGACGAGAAACGCGTTATAGGGGTCTTCCTCGATATGCCCGTCATAAAGGCTAGCAAGTAGTTTCGAAAAGTCTTTTAAGGTGGGCTCAGTCATCGACCTATATTCTGATGTCATTATGGGTCTTACAGCACCTAGATAACAAAAAGGTGCCGCTAGCGCCAGCAATGTTTAGCGGGGTAGGTGACTTAAAAAGTCTACGCAGCGACGATTGAACAGATCGGGGTATTCGCTCATAACCCAGTGACCGCAGCGATTGACCAGCTCCGCTTGGACATTGGCTGCGCCGCTGAGCACTTTCCAAACCCCCATGGCAGGGCAGAAACGGTCATCGGTGCCCCAAAACGTGAGTATCGGCGTTGTAAGCTCAGCCAAACGAGGGGACAAATCGGGGATCTGCATGGTGGCCAGCACGTGGGCATTTTGGGTTTGCAGGGTTGCCCAGCGTTCAGACACTAGCTCTTCATCGACTTGTCTTTCGTCAAAAACCAGTTGGGTCAGTAGCTTAGCCAGTACATCTCGAGTAAATTCTGGTGATCCCATGGGGTATTTCACCATAGCCTGAATGCCCGGCATGGCAAAATAGGTCTCTCGGCTCTCGATCCCGCCCGGGGCCATTAGGATCAAACTCGCGACTCGACCGGGGTGCGCCAGGGCCGCGCCGATCGCCACAGCGCCCCCTAAAGAATTGCCCACCAGGTGGGCCTGTTCGATGCCCAGGCCATCGAGTAGGCCCACAAGACCCCCAACGAAGAACTCGAGGGTGTGGTCTACATCGGTGGGCTTATCGCTCTGGCCGTAACCCCACTGGTCGTAAACAATGCAGCGATAACCCGCGTTTTGGAAATGCGCCACATTGTGCTTGAAGTTGCTCCAGCCGCTTGCGCCGGGGCCACTGCCGTGAATAAAAACCACTACTCCCAGCTCGTCACTTGCCGCTGCATGATCGGTGAACTGCAGCGTATAGCCATTGGCCAAGGTATGGAACTGTGCGGGAGCAGGGTTAGTCGCCATTAGATGAACACATCCTTGTTTTCAACGCCCAACTGCATACCACCCAGGTTTCGACCAAAGGCAGTGGGGTTGTTGGCTACATGGCAACGGGCAATGTGAATGTCGTGCCAGAGGTTTTGCAGCGGATGGCCCTGGAACACCGAGCGACCACCGGCCACATCAAACAACAGATCGATGGCGTCAATGGCTTTCTCGATGACCAAGGA
The DNA here is from genome assembly GCA_913057135.1 of uncultured Halieaceae bacterium. Taxonomy (GTDB): domain Bacteria; phylum Pseudomonadota; class Gammaproteobacteria; order Pseudomonadales; family Halieaceae; genus Luminiphilus. The sequence goes on along the minus strand of CAJXNM010000036.1, from coordinate 20,246 downwards.
GGCCTGATAGCGGTATAGCACCCGCTCTTCAATGCTGGGTTTCCAGTCCGCCGCTTCCATCTTGTCGAAATTGTGGAACATAACCGCTTCCAACTCGGCAATGGTATTCATGACCCGCGCAATGCGCTCTTGGGTTTCGACATCCCCCGCGAGCTTGGTTATATCGGTGCTCGCACCCGCGGTACGGCTCTCGAGGAACAATTTCAGGGCCTTTTTCAAGGCGCCGATGGCCGCCGTGTTGACCACTCGCACAAAGGTCTGCGCCCAGGACAAATCGTAAACCGGGTTCTCCTGATTGTGTTTGCAGTTGAAGCCATCCATTTGGTGATGGGTACGGTGCAGGGGCACAAAGATGGGCTCTTCAATGACCACATCGTTTGAGCCTGTGCCCTGTAAACCCATGACATGCCAGGTATCTTCAATGACGTACTGGGTGCGTGGCACAAGGAATGTACGGTAGCCATCGCCAGGTACGACACCGCCCAAGAGTGCCCAGGTACAGTGCCCCGAGCCTGAGCTCCAGCCCCAACGACCGCTGAGCATAAAACCACCGTCGCAGGCCTCGGCCTTTGCGCCCACCGGGTTATAGGAGCTGCTGATGAGGGTATTGGGGTCGTCTTTGTAGACTTCTTCTTGCGCTTCCTCGGACATCATGGCCACCTGGAAGGCGTGGATAGCGATAATGCCGCTAGCCCAGGCCGTGCTCATGTCGGCCTCTGCAATGCGAATTTGCTCGCGGAAGAACTCTTGGGGGCGCGCTTCTAGGCCGTTCCATTTCTTTGGCAGCATCATGCGATAGAAGCCGCAGGCCTTCAGGGCATCGACCACATCTTTTGACATTTCACGATTGGCCCGCTGTTCATCGGATTTGCTCGCAATCAGATCGAGCACATCCTGTGTCACTACGGGCTGGTAGTCATCGCGTACCACGGGTTGATAGCTATTCATGGCTTGGTTCCTGTTGTTTTATCCCGTTTTGGCCAGAAGGCCCCTGCGCTGTGCCCCTACCGCTGGAAGGCATAGCCTATGGGTTGATCCTTGCAAACACCGCCGTCAAGCTCATACCCCGAATGCACTACGACGTCGGTAGCCCCTAGTCTGTGTGACCTACAGAGAAGTCGTGGCCCCAGAAGCTGGGGACGGTGCTTTGAAAAACTTCGTAGCGCGACCAGTCCTCTACCGTACGACCCTCGGCTCCGTACTCCACATCAAAGCCACTGGGGGAGCGCATGTAGAAAGACACCATGTGGTCATTGGCGTGACGACCCAAGGTGCCCGATAACTTCACATTGTGGGCAATACGCCGGTCGTTGCAGTAGCCCACCTCATCGATGTTGGGCACTTCGGTCATCAGGTGGATACAGCCATTGGGGTGGGGCATTTCGAACAGTGCCAAACTGTGGTGTCGCCGGTTGCAGTGCATGAACCAGAGGCGTTTTTCCGGCTCTGCGGGGTCCGGTGTAAAGCGAATCTTCATGAGATCCGACAAACCAAAACCCAGCACATCGGTGAAAAATTCGATGGTGGCATCGAAGTTGGGCGCGGGCAGCACCACATGACCAAGCCCCTGATCGCCGGTGATGAAGTTCGGTACCCCCGCGGGTGAATTGAAGCGCCCGAAATCCGATATCACCCCCCAGTAGGCTTCGTGGTGATTGCCCGCAGGATCATCGAAACTGAGGAGACCTTGTACACGGCGTTTCGCTACCAGCGCGTCGCCGCCCCACTCGAAGGCAACACCCGCCTGGGTGAGTCGCTCTGCGACCTCTAATAAACCCTCTTCGTTGTTGCACTCCCAGCCGATTACCGATAGGCGCTCATCGTCCCCTGGCTCGACAAACAAGCGAAAAGGATGGCCATCCATTTTGAAGAAGCACTCGCCCTCGGCAGCCTCTAGCCGCACTGAGACATCCTCAAGGCCCATAACGTCGCAGGCGAACTGCCGCCACTGTTGCGTTTGCTGGCTGCTGACACCCAAATAGCCCAGGCTTTTAATACTCATAACGGGTTCCTCGTTGTTAGGATAGGTCAGCGTCAAGGCGCTGGCGTAATTCGGTTTTCAATACCTTGCCCGAGGCGTTCAGGGGCAGGGCGTTCACAAAGGAGAAATGGCGGGGCACTTTGTAGTTGGCCAAGTGCTCTCGGCACCACCGGTGGAGCTCAGTAGCATCGAGTTGCGCGCCCGGTTTTAGGACCACAAAGGCGGCACCCACTTCACCCATGCGCTCGTCGGGGGCACCGACCACGGCCACTTGTGTAATGGCTGGGTGATCGAGCATTTGCTGTTCTATCTCGGCGGGATAGCAGTTGAAACCGCCACTGATGTACATGTCTTTGAGACGGTCGGTGATACGCAAATTACCCGCCTCATCGAGGCAGCCAATGTCTCCCGTATGGAGCCAGCCCTCGGCATCAATCGTTTCCGCGGTAGCGTCGGGGTTATCGAGGTAACCCTGCATGACGTTGTAGCCCCGTACCACAATCTCACCACTTTCGCCGGGCCCAAGCAGACGTCCGTCGGCTGCCATGATGGCCAGTTCCACATCGGGAATAGCCCGGCCCGATGTCTGCGCAATGGTTTCGGCGCTGTCATCGGCGCGACAAATACTCACCAGACCACAACTTTCCGACAGACCATAGGCGGTTAACACCGTGGAAATACCCAGGGTATCGCGCATGGCCACAATCAGTTGCGTGGGGATGGTGGCGGCCCCGGTCGTGGCTTTTGTTAGAGAGACCAGGTCGGCGGTATTGAGATCGGGTTGCGCCAATATGGATTGAAACAAGGTTGGCGGCCCAGGCATGACGGTGATCTGCTCGCGCTTGATGGTCTCTAATACCGCGGGGACATCGAATACGGCTAGTGGGTAGACGGTGGCGCCGGCAATCAATGCCGCCAACCAACCCGCCTTATAACCGAAACTATGGAAAAAAGGATTGATGATTAAGTAGCGGTCGCTGCTCTCGAGTCCCAAGATGTGAGCAAAGCTACTAAAAGCGCGCAGGTTCTGGCCGTGGCAGGTCAACACACCTTTGGCGCGACCGGTTGTGCCCGATGTAAACAGAATATCCGACGGCGTATCGGCATCGATAGAAGCGGGGGCCCCGGTGCCATGACCCGATTCGAGGCATCGCGCCCCCCGAGCCAAGTAGCTCGCTAAGGTTTGGTCTCGGTTTGCCTCTGAATCACTTGCCTCTGCAGCGCAAAGTTCAATGACGCGCTCAACACCCCCGCAGTCCTGACCCTCAAGCTGAGCGGGGTAGTTAATGCCTAAAAACGTATCTACCACAAACAGTGTATTGGCACCGCTAGCACGCAAAATGGCCGCGGCCTCTGCGCCTTTATAGCGGGTGTTTAAGGTCACCAAGGTACCGCCTGCCCAGTGAATGGCCAGCGCCGCAACAATCCACTGCCAGCTGTTGGGAGCCCAAATGGCCGCGCGTGAGCCGGGTTTAAAGCCATCATCGGCTAGTGCTGCACCCAGCTCTTGTACCCGCGCCAGCGTGTCAGCGAAGGAGAGGGTTTTGGTGCCATCCACAATGAACGGGCGGGACCCATGCTGCGCTGCGGCGCTCTGCAGCAAATCGATCGTGGTGGCGGTCGTGGGTTGTTCGTTATTTTGGGCGGGCGTTGTCATTGTCACTGTAGCCTTTGCGCGATGGCTCCACGCTACGGCCGGCCAGTTCGCTTGTCATAGTCTCTATGGAGGATGATCCCTTTCCTGTGCGGCTTTGATACTGATGGTTCACTCGACGAACCGTGTAAAAGGACAGCGCAATGGATAAGTTGCTCGGCGCCCGTGATGCCGTGGCCGCCATTCAAGATGGCATGACCGTAGGTATTGGGGGCTGGGGTCCCAGGCGTAAACCCATGGCACTGGTGCGCGAGTTATTGCGTTCTGATGTCAAAGACCTGACCGTTGTCAGCTATGGCGGCGCCGATGTGGGTCTGCTGTGCGCGGCGGGTAAGGTGCGCAAGGTCATCTTTGCTTTCGTCTCCCTCGATTTCATGCCCTTGGAACCCGCGTTTAGAAAAGTCCGTGAGTCAGGTGCCATCGAGGTCATGGAAATGGACGAGGGCATGATGCTGTTGGGTTTGCGTGCCGCCGCTTGGGGTGTGCCTTTTATACCCACCCAAGTGGGTTTGGGTACCGACGTCATTAAAAATAATCCCGGGCTTGCGGTCATCGACAGCCCCTATGACGACAAAGAGTGGGTGGCAGTGCCCGCCCTTAAGCTCGATGTCTCATTGATACACGCCAGCCATGCCAGCCGCCGTGGTGTCTGCGAGATTGCCAGCCCCGATCATTACATGGATGACTGGTTTGCCCGGGCGGCTGCGCACACCATTGTCTCCACCGACAGTCTGGTCGATGACAGCCATTTCCACGACAGCAACGTAGCACGCCGGGTCTTTTGGGAGCGGGCAGAAACACAGGCGGTGGTGCATACCGCAGCGGGCGCCCATCCCACCTCGAATGATCCGACACATGGTTTCGATGTTGCCCACTTTAAGCACTACGCCCAGTTGATAACCGAGGGCGGCTACAGCGCATGGGCCGACACTTACCTTGGGGCCGATGAGGCCGAGTATCTATCGGCGGTTGGTGGCGTCGACGCCATTCACGCATTGCCATTGCCGGTCTACTAAGCCGCTCGAGAGGACAAAGCACATGACCTATTCCCTTGCAGAACTCATGGTTTGCGCCGCCAGTCGAGTGTTTGACCAAGACGGTGAAGTACTGGCCACCGGTATCGGTTTATTGCCGCGCCTAGCCGCCAGCCTGGCCATGCGCACAAGCAATCCCGACATGATGATGACCGACAGCCAGTCGTTCATGTTATCGACCCCCAATCCTGTCTCGGGATTTGAGGGGCACGCCACCCAGGCCAATGAAAATTGGATGGGGTTTGCTCGCATTTTCGATAACGTCTGGAGCGGGAAACGCCACGCGCTGGTTGGACCGAGTCAAATCGATCGTTTTGGGCAGACCAATATCTCGGCTTTGGGCGGCACTTACAACGCCCCCAAGGTGCAGCTACTGGGTGTGCGCGGCTTCCCGGGTAATTCTATCAGTCACGCCAATTCCTTCTTCGTACCCAAGCACTCCACGCGCACCTTTGTGGCGGGTGAGTGCGATGTGGTGTGCTCTATCGGCTACAACCCGGCGCGGTTGCCCAAGGGTTACTCGATGGATGACATCGATATTCGGCAAGTTATTACCGATTTATGCGTCATGGACTTCAAAGGGCCAGATCATCAGCTGCGTGTGGTGAGCTTGCATCCGGGAGTGACCCTCGAAGAGGTGCAGGCAAACACCGGCTTCGAGCTGGCGGTCGCGGAGTCCCTGTCGGTGACCGAAGCCCCCAGCGATGAGCAGCTTGCCATCATCGAACAGCTGGATCCGAAAAATGCTCGGGCGAAGCAGCTCAAAGATAACCCACCCGGTGTGCGACCTAGCCCACAGGAGGCCTGACGATGGCAGAACAACCCGCAGATAGCATGCCTGCAGACCAGGACGACAGCATTGTCCTGTATGAAGCTAGTGAGGGCATTGCCTGGATTACGATGAATCGCCCGCGCTATAACAACGCGCAAAACGGGCGCATGACCTACCTGTTGGATGCGGCATTTAAACGTGCGGTGGCCGATGACGAGGTGAAGGTCATTGTGCTGAAGGGCGAGGGCAAGCATTTTTCCGCAGGCCACGATATTGGTACCCCGGGTCGCGACGTCCATTTGAGCCAGGAGCGCACATCCATGTGGTACGACCACGCCAATAAAGAGGGTGGTGAGTACCTGTATGTGCGTGAAGCGGAAGCGTATTTGGGCATGTGCCGACGCTGGCGGGATATTCCGAAGCCCACCATTGCAGCGGTGCAGGGCGCCTGTATTGCCGGTGGTCTCATGCTGGCCTGGGTGTGTGACTTAATCGTTGCCACCGACGATGCCTACTTCTCTGATCCGGTGGTGCGCATGGGTATTCCCGGGGTCGAGTATTTTGCCCACCCCTACGAGCTGAACCCGCGCATCGCCAAAGAATTTCTGTTTACCGGTAACAAAATGGGCGCCGAGCGCGCCTACCAGATGGGTATGGTGAATCAGATTAGCACCCGCGAGACGTTGCTCGACGACGTGACCGCACTGGCTGAAAAAATAGCCACCATGCCGCGTCTTGGCTTGGCGCTCACGAAGCAGGCCATCAATAACGTTGAAGACCTTCAGGGGAAACGCACGGGTATGGAGGCGGCGTTTGCCTGGCATCACTTCGCCCACGCCCACAACGATCTGGTGTCGGGAGACAAGCTAGGCGGTTTTGATGCCAAGGCCATGGCCAAAGCCAATAAAGAACAGGGTAAGTAAGCGTTATGGATTTAACCTATACCGATAAGCAAGTCGCGTTTCGGGCGGAAGTAAGGGATTGGTTGGCGGCCAATGTGCCCAAAACACCGCTGGCTTCCTTCGATACTGCCGAGGGCTTTGAGGCGCACCGTGAATGGGAGCGGACCTTAGCCAAGGGCAACTGGGGCATGGTCACATGGCCCACCGAATTCGGTGGTCGGGGTTGTGATCTCATTGAGTGGCTTATCTTTGAAGAAGAGTACTACCGCGCCGGCGCACCTTTGCGGGTCAACCAAAACGGTATTTTCCTGTTGGGGCCAACGCTCATGGAGTACGGCACGCCAGAGCAAAAAGCGCGCTTCATACCGGCCATGGCAAGCGGTGATGAAATCTGGGCCCAGGGTTGGTCAGAGCCCAATGCCGGCTCCGACATGGCGGCGATTCGGTGTCGAGCCGATCGGGACGGTGACGAGTACGTCATAAACGGCCAAAAAATCTGGTCGACACGGGCTGTGTTCGCCGATTGGGTATTCGGGTTGTTCCGTACAGACCCAGACTCGGAGCGACACCACGGCATTTCAAAAATTTTGGTGCCGCTAAATGCCGAAGGGGTCACCGTGCGCCCGATTCCGCAACTTAACGGACTGCCGGGCTTCGCCGAGATCTTTTTCGACGATGTGCGTGTGCCGGTCTTTAATCGTTTAGGGGGCGAGGGAGAAGGTTGGCGAATCGCCATGGCAACCGCCGGGTTTGAGCGTGGCTTAATGCTGCGTAGTCCCGCTCGTTTCCAGCAGGCATCGAAGCGTCTTGTCGAGCTCTATCGACAGCGTGGCGACGATATCATCGACCCCGCCGCAGAGGACGCGGTGGTGCGTTGCTACATGGATGCCGAGGCCTATGCACTATCCACGTACCAGACCGCATCGAAATTAGCCGCCGGTGGCAGCATTGGGCCAGAGGCCAGCTGCAACAAAATTTTCTGGTCGGAGATGGACCTGTTAATTCACGAGACCGCTATGAAGCTCTTGGGACCGCGTGCTGAGATTGAACCGACCACCGCCGCTGAAATCGCCGAATTAGGCGCTTGGCTCGATGGCTTCCAGTTTGCTCAATCGGGTCCGATCTATGCGGGCACCAATGAGATCCAACGCAACATCATTGCCGAGCGCATGCTCGGTATGCCACGAAAGTAAGGAGCCAGCCCATGAATTTTACTTTCGATGATGATCAGTTGGCCTATCGAGATGCGGTTGATTCAATGCTGCAAGCCGAGGTGACTGCCGATCGCATTCGCGCGCGCTGGGAAAGTGCAACCGGTATTGATGACGCTTTGGTTGAACAAGTGCAGGCCTTGGGGTTGGGCAGCATGCTGGTGCCCGAAAGCCTGGGTGGCCTGGGTTTGGGCCCCGTTGACTTTATTTTGCTTGCGGAGGCCTGCGGCCGAGTGGCGCTGCCGGAATCCGTAGTCGATTCCGTCATGGTGGCAACACCACTACTTGTCGATGTGCTCGATCGGGGGCTGGGTAACGGCTCGGTGCAGCGCGTTATCGAGGGCCTGTGTGCCGGCGAATTGTCGGTGGGTGTGGGTCACCCCATTAATCCCTGCATCAATTTCGCTGACAGCACCGATTGGTTGTTGCTGGCCCGAGGCGAGGCGCTGTACTTGGTGCCCACCGATCAGGCAGAACTGCGGGCAGTAAAGAGTGTCGACCCCAGTCGCCGATTATTTGAAGTGAATTTCGAGCCAAACCCCGAGCAGCGGATTGCCGAGGGTGATGCGGGGGCCGCGCTATGGCGCTCAACCTTGAATCGAGGCGCGCTTGCCACCGCAGCGGTGTTACTGGGCTTGTCCGATGGCATTGTGCGCCAGTGTGTTCAGTACAGCAGTGATCGCCAGCAGTTCGGACGTCCCATCGGCGCCAATCAAGCAGTGAAACACTTAATGGCCGACGTCGCGGTGCAAATGGAATACGCCCGACCGGTCATTCATCGGGCCGCTTACACCGTCGCTGTGGCACCAACCCGGGCTGATTTTGCGGTATCCCACGCCAAAGTTGCCGCTGCGCGGGCAGCGCTATTGGCTGGTCGTAACGGTATTCAAGTGCATGGCGCAATGGGCTACACCTGGGAGTGCGATCTGCACATATGGGTGAAGCGTGCCTGGGCGCTGACCCGAGAGTACGGTGGTGAGGGATTCCATAAAAATCGTATCCACCAGTGGTTACAGCAGCCCAATGCGTTGCTTGGCCCTGAATTCACCTTTGGTCGAGGTTCCCTTCTCGACAGCACAGCCGCGTAAAAGGACCCCTCTATGGCTAATCGTCCCCAAGCCTACATCGTTGATGCGGTGCGCACCCCGACCGGCCGGCGCAAGGGAAGCCTTGCCGGTATACACGGCGCCGATTTAGGTGCCTCGGTACTCAAAGCCATCGTAGGTCGCAATGGGATCCCCGATGCCGACTACGATGATGTTATTTTCGGCTGCGTCGACACGATCGGCCCATTGGCAGGTGATATTGCACGCACTGCCTGGTTAGCTGCGGGTCTCGACGAGGGCGTTCCCGGTACCACGGTCGATCGACAGTGCGGGTCCTCTCAGCAAGCGGTACATTTTGCGGCGCAGGCGGTGATGTCGGGCACCATGGATGTGGTCGTCGCCGGTGGTGTGCAGACCATGACCGATATTCCCATTTCATCGGCCATGCTGGCGGGCCAAGCCTACGGTTTCAATGACCCCTTCACGGGCAGCACCGGTTGGGTTGAGCGTTACGGCGATGGCCTGGTTACGCAGTTTAACTCTGCCCAAATGATTGCCGATAAATGGCAGTGCAGCCGAGCAGACATGGAAGCCTTTGCCCTGGAGTCCCATCGTCGCGCCGCCGCGGCCCGGGATGCGGGGTATTTCGAGCGGGAAATTTTACCCCTCAACGATTTGTCGGTTGATGAGACCATCCGGGAAACCTCGCTCGAGAAAATGGCTGAGTTAGAACCCTTACAACCCGGTGGTGCCATCACCGCGGCGGTCTCCAGCCAAACCTGCGACGCCGCCTCTGCGGTGTTAGTGGTGTCCGAGGAGGCGCTCAAACGCTACAACCTCACGCCCCGCGCCCGCATCGCGCACATGACTGTGCGTGCAGCAGATCCTATTTGGATGCTGACAGCACCCATTCCGGCGACGGCCCACGCGGTAAAGAAATCGGGTATTGCCTTGAGTGATATTGGCCTCGTGGAAATCAACGAGGCCTTCGCATCGGTGGCAATGGCCTGGCTGAAAGAAACCGGTTATCCCCACGAGCAAACGAACGTCAACGGTGGCGCTATCGCCCTGGGCCATCCATTGGGTGCAACGGGCACCAAATTGATGACAACGCTGCTACACGAGATGGAGCGGCGTCAGGTGCGCTACGGCTTACAAACCATGTGTGAGGGCGGTGGTCAGGCCAACGTCACCATTCTTGAACGACTCTAACGAGGACACCATGAGCGGAATTTGTGAAGGCAGGGTAGTGATAGTCACCGGTGCGGGTGGCGGGTTGGGTGCTGCCCATGCTCGGGTACTGGCAGCAGAGGGCGCCGCGGTTGTGGTGAACGATATAAACCAGGACGCGGCTCAAGGGGTGGTCGATGCCATTGTGGCCGCCGGTGGTCGCGCGGTCGTGAATGACTCGGACATCACCAACTACGCCAGTTCAGAACTCGCAGTGCGCCAAGCGATCGATACCTTTGGGGATTTGCACGGGGTCGTCAACAACGCGGGCAACAATCGCGATCGTATGTTTGCGTCCCTAAGCGAAGCCGACTGGGATGCGGTGATGGCGGTACATCTGAAAGGGCACTTTTGTATTGCCAGTCACGCGGTGCAGTACTGGCGCCACCAATCGAAAGCGGGTCAGTCGGTCAGCGGGCGCATTGTGAACACCACGTCGGGCGCTGGATTACAGGGCTCTATTGGGCAATCGAACTACGCGGCGGCAAAGGCCGGCATCGCGGCACTGACCTTAAACCAAGCGGCGGAATTGGGCCGCTATGGCATTACCGCCAATGCTATTTGTCCGGTGGCGCGTACCGGCATGACCACCGCGGTCCCTGCAATGGCTGAGCGGATGGCAGCCCCAAGCGATGGCAGCTTCGATCACTTTGCCCCCGAGAATGTGTCATCGGTTGTGGCATGGCTGTGTGCCGAGCGCTCCGCCCATGTCACCGGCAAAATTTTAGAGGCCGAGGGCGGTCGTATCGCCATCGCCGACGGCTGGCGCAGTACCAAGGGCGTGGATAAAGGCGCCCGCTGGGAGCCCGCTGAAGTGGATGAGGCAATGGCTACCTTGCTGGCCGACGAGGTGCCCGCACAAGCCGTTTGGGGTAGTTGAGGAACCGTTGTGAATTTTCGATTCAGCGATGAGCAGCGCATGATCTTCGACACCGCGAGTGCGTTTCTCGCGGAGGTGTCTGACAGTGCGGCCACTCGAGCAGCCATGGCCAGCGACGCGGGTTTCAACCCCGACGTATGGCAGCGTCTGTGTAACGAGATGTTTTGGCAGGGCCTACTGATACCCGAAGACGAGGGCGGCCTCGAGCTCGGCCACGTCGAGATGGTGGGCGTACTAGAGAAAGCCGGCGAGCGCTTGTTCAGCGCCCCCCTGTACAGCACCGTATTGGCAACCACGTTGTTGCTTCGCATGCCGGCCTCTGACACGCGCTCAGCACTGCTGGCCCGAATACTGGCGGGAGAGCAAGTGGCTGTTGCCCATACCCGAGGCGATCGTGACTGGGCGACGGGTGGCATTACCGCCAGCGTCACCCAAGACAGAGTGACATTGAAGGGTAGTAGTCGGTTTGTGAGCTTTGGTCACAGCGCCGAGGTGTTGCTGATTTGTGCCCACGACAACGAGCAGCAGTTAAATGTCTATGGCCTAGAGCGTGAACACCCGGGTCTTTGTTGTGAACGGCTAGCCACCATGGATCAAACGCGAGCCATGGCGCAGCTGACCTTGAGCGATGTCACCGTTGAGCCATCGGCCTGTCTCGGTACGGATGTCGAACACGTAGTTGAAGACGTCCTGAATGTAGCACGTATTTTGGTGGCGGCCGACCAGGTGGGGGGTGCCCAAGCCGCCCTCGATATCAGTGTTGACTACGTCAAAGAACGGCAGCAGTTCGGTCGCACGATTGCCTCCTATCAGGCCATCAAACATAAAGCCGCCGATATGATGACCAAGGTAGAAGGCGCGCGTTCGCTGCTGTACTACGCGGCCTGTATTGCAGATGAATGGCGCGCCGGTTACGCCGACAGCGCCACCTTGGCAGAAGCCGCCGCAATGGTGTCGGCCAGCGCCGGCGAGGCTTATTTCTTTAACGCGGGCACGGGCATCCAACTGCACGGCGGCGTCGGCATTACCGAAGAGTACGATATCCAGCTGTATTTCAAGCGAGCACGTGCCACCGAGAGTTACCTGGGCAGTCCCGCCGACCACCGCGAGCACATTGCCCGGTTATTACTGGACGGAGACTGATTATGGAATTGCGCTTTACGCAAGCGGATGAGCTATTTCGCGCCGAGGTGGCAGATTGGCTGTCGGCGAACCTTGCCGGCGAATTCGAGAAAATTCGTTATCGGGGAGGACCCGGTGATGAACACCATTTTGTCGAAGAGCGCAAAGCCTGGGAGCAGCGCTTAGCCGAGGGGGGTTGGACCTGCATTGGCTGGCCCGAAGCCTGGGGTGGACGGGGTGCATCCATTGAGCAGCAGGTGATTTTTAACGAGGAGTATGCCCGCGCCGGTGGTCCCGGCCGGGTCGGCCACATTGGTGAAACCCTCACCGGCCCGACCTTGCTGGCCTTTGGCACCGAGGCGCAAAAATCCCGCTACCTGCCGGGCATTAGAGCCGGACAAGAACTCTGGTGCCAGGGTTATTCAGAACCGGGCGCGGGCTCAGATTTATCGTCGGTTCGCACCCGCGCCGAGTTTGATGAGGCATCGGGTCGCTGGCGTATCAATGGGCAAAAAGTGTGGACCTCACTGGCCCATGAATCTCAGTTCGTGTTCGTGCTGGCCCGTACCAATCCCGATGAGAAAGCACACAAGGGCCTGGGGTTTTTCTTGGTCCCGATGGATCAGCCTGGCATCACCATAAGGCCTATACCGCAACTGACGGGTACCAGTGAGTTCAATGAAGTCTTTTTCGATGACGCGTACTGCGATGCCAGTGACATCGTCGGCGAGCCCGGTGACGGCTGGAAAGTTGCCATGGGTTTATTGGGCTTCGAGCGTGGGGTCTCGACCTTGGGTCAGCAGATGCTGTTTCAGACAGAACTCGATGAAATTGTGCGCATCGCCAAAAGTAATGGTGCGGCACAAGATCCCGCGTTGCGACAGCGCATTGCCGAGGCGCACATTGGCCTGAGAACACTGCGGTATAACAGTCTGCGCATGCTCTCGGACAACGCCGACGATGGCAGCCTCAGTCGCGAGTCGATGATTTACAAGTTGGCCTGGTCTAGCTGGCACCGGAACTTGGGCAAGCTGGCCATGGATGTATTAGGCCCAGAAGCGGAATTGTTAGAGGCAGCCCCTTACGAGTTAAGCAAGCTGCAATCCTTATTTTTGTTCACCCGCGCCGACACCATATACGGCGGCACCAATCAAATTCAGCGCAATATCATTGCCGAGCGAGCGCTTGGCATGCCGCGGGAACCCCGCGGTGAAGCGCGTTAAGGAGTCCCTATGAGCGCAGCCATTCCACCCTATGTACCAGGCCACAATTTGCTTGGGGGTAAACATGTCCTCATAACGGCTGCTGCTGGCGCGGGCATTGGTTTTGCAGCGGCACAAAAAGCGGTGGAAGAGGGCTCTACCCAGCTGGTCATCAGTGATATTCATGAGGGTCGGTTAGAGCAAGCAGTGGCTACCTTAAATGGCCTGTCGGACACCTGCACGGTTCACGGCAAGCTCGCCAATGTGACTGTCGAAGACGACGTACAAGCCCTAGTGGCCTTTGCCGAGGACGTTACCGGCGGCGTCGACATTCTGATTAATAACGCAGGCTTGGGCGGGAGCCGTTTGCTGGTCGAGATGAGTGATGAGGAGTGGTCGCGGGTACTCGATATCACCCTCACCGGAACTATGCGTATGACCCGCGCCATGCTGCAGGTCATGCAAGCCAAAGGGGCGGGGGTTATCGTGAACAATGCCTCGGTGTTGGGCTGGCGGGCCCAGAAAGAGCAGTGCCATTACGCGGCCGCCAAAGCAGGCGTCATGGCGCTAACCCGCTGCGCTGCGGTTGAGGCTGCGGATTACGGTGTGCGTATCAATGCAGTATCCCCGAGCATCGCCATGCACGATTTTTTGCGAAAAACCACGCCCCCCGAGCTGCTTGAGCAACTGGCATCGAAAGAGGCATTCGGCCGTGCCGCCGAAGTTTGGGAAGTTGCCAATGTGATGATGTTCCTCGCTTCAGACTATGCCAGCTACATGACGGGAGAAGTGGTGTCAGTCTCCAGTCAGCACCCTTGATGTACCCACCCACATGAAATTCACCCAACGATATGAAATACCAGAGGGAATGTGAGCGCTATGAGCACAGCACAATGGGATCGTGAAGTCGATATTCTCATCGCCGGTACCGGCAATGGCGGTTTGACCGCCGCGGTATGTAACTGGGAAATGGGTACAAAAGATCTGCTGGTTATCGAGAAGGCAGACAAAGTCGGTGGGACTAGCGCTACCTCTGGTGGTGGCATCTGGATTCCCAACAACCATTACGCCCGTGAAGCAGGTGCCAGCGATAGCCCCGAGGATGCACGCAAGTACCTGATGAGTACCTTGTTCGGTGAAGACGTACCCGAGGAGCTCATCGACAACTACATCGAGAACGGCCCTAAAATGCTGCAGTTTTTGCACGACTGCAGCGACGTCCGTTACGAATCCCTCGAACACTACCCCGACTACTACACCAATGTTGAGGGAGCTAGAGAGGGGCACCGGTCTTTGGAACCCGCACCGATCATGGCCTCGGAGCTTGGGGATAACTGGCGCAACATGACCTGGACCCATCATATGATGCGCCTGTTCAATCGCATTCACTTTACCCAAACCGAAGCACATACCTTAATGGTGCAGCTGCCCGGTTGGAAAAAACTGACCGCGAAGCTCATCTGGGATTACATCAAAGATATCCCCTGGCGCTTGAAAACACCTATCTCTAGGCGGCTGGCCTGTGGCTCGGCGGGGGTCGCACGGCTCTATCTATCGGTATTGAAGCGCAACATACCCATCGAACTGAATACTCGCCTTGTCGAGCTTGTCGCTGAAGACGGACAGGTGCTGGGTGCCGTTATCGAGCACAACGGCCAGCGCTCACGGATACGCACTCGCAAAGGGGTCATCATGGCCGCGGGTGGCTTTGAGAAGAATCAACAGCTACGTGAGCAGTATTTGCCCGCCCCCACCAATACCCAGTGGAGCGCCGGTAATCCGGCGAACGAGGGTGACGCACTGTTGGCTGGATTATCGATTGGCGCCAAAACGCGATTGATGAAAGACGCCTGGTGGACCACCACCCTATGTGTGCCCGATGAACCCACGCCACGCTTGGCTATCATGGAAAAGTCGTTCCCCGGCTCCTGTGTGGTGAACAAGGCGGGTAAACGGTTTGCCAATGAGTCTCAAAACTACATGGCCTTTCAGAAAGACCTGTTCCGCAGTCACACAGAGGACAGCCCGAACGCCCCCGCCTGGCATGTTTTCGATGCTCGTTTTCGCAAAAACTATATTGTCGGCCCCATGATGACCGCCAGTATGAAGCCCGATTGGCAGATACCTAAAAAGTGGTTCGACACCGGATTTGTGGCCAAAGCGAATACCATTCGAGAATTAGCCGACACCCTGGGTATCGATGCGGACGGATTAGAGGCCACCATTGCGCGCATGAACGAGTTTGCGAAAACCGGCGTTGATGAAGATTTTGGTCGCGGTGATTCCGCCTACGATCGCTACTACGCCGACCCCTCGATAAAGCCCAACCCCTGCCTGGCCCCTATCGATCAAGCACCGTTTTACGCCATGCGCATTGAAGCGGGTGATTTTGGTACCTTGGGTGGTCTCGATACCGATACCTATGCACGGGTCAAGCGGGCCGATGGTGGTGTTTTCGAGGGTCTCTACGCCATTGGTAACTGCTCAGCCGCTATTTTGCCGACGTACCCCGGCCCCGGTGCCACTTTGGGCCCGGCGATGACTATGGCGTATCAGGCAGCCAAACACATTAACGACAAGGCCGCTTGAAGCCGCAACTGGACAGCCCAGCAGGCTTATCGTAGGAGAGCGCATGTTAGATCTTGAAGCAATCGAATTGATTAAGCAGCTTAAGGCTCGCTATTTTCGGTTCCTGGACACACGAAATCTGGAGGGGCTGCAATCGGTGTTCACCGCTGACGCGACAGCCCATTTTAAGGGCACCGATTACGAATTCGATGTTAAAGGTTGGGACCAGCTCGAAGCGTTTTACCGCAAACAGTTCACGCCCACGACCTTCGGTATGCACAACGGGCACCATCCAGAGATTACCGTCGATGGTGACACTGCGACCGGCATTTGGTACCTGCAAGACATTTTTGTCGAGCTCAACCATAAGCTCACCATCATGGGTAGCGCCCTTTATCATGATCAGTACCGCAAAGAGGACGGGCAATGGAAGATTGCCGCTACCGGCTATGAGCGCCTGTGGGAAGAGTTCCATCCCCGAGGGCCAGAGATTAAATTACGCAAAAAACCTATCGCCGACGGTTAAGGCGCCACCTGCCATTACAGGAGTTTTATCATGAAAGATGTCGTAATCGTCGATTGCGTCCGCACCGGCTTGGCCAAGTCATTTCGGGGGAGTTTCAACCTCGCGCGCTCCGATGATATGGCGGCGCACCTCATTAACAGTTTGCTCGAGCGAAATCCTGCGCTAGATCCCGCTGAAGTTGACGATGTCATTTTAGGTGCGGCAAATCAGGCCGGTGAGCAGAGCTATAACCTGGCACGCATGGCGGCCATTTTGTCGAATCTGCCCATTGGTACCACAGGCACTACCGTCAATCGCTTCTGCGCCTCGGGACTTCAGACGATTGCCATGGCCGCCAATCAGATTGCATCCGGCTGCAGTGACGTAATGATGGCCGGTGGCGCCGAATCGATATCCATGCGCTTGCGGCAGGATCAGGGCAGCTTTCAACAGAACCCGCGACTACTCGAGGAAAAACCCGCCATTTATATGGAGATGGGTAACACCGCCGAGGTCGTTGCACGGCG
Organism: uncultured Halieaceae bacterium; assembly: GCA_913057135.1. Classification (GTDB taxonomy): domain Bacteria; phylum Pseudomonadota; class Gammaproteobacteria; order Pseudomonadales; family Halieaceae; genus Luminiphilus. Next base: position 3,612 of record CAJXNM010000036.1, on the reverse strand, counting down.
GTACGGGGTGACTCGCGAAGCGCAGGATGCCTACGCACTTCAGAGCCAGCAGCGCTACGCGAAGGCGGTGGCAGCGGGTGTTATGGCTGAAGAAATCGTACCCATGGCGACCACTATGAAAAAGGTTGATCGCGAGACGAAGGCGGAAACCCTGGTCGATGTAGTGGTCGATCGCGATGAATGCGCCCGTGCGGATACAACCTTGGAAGGTCTCAATTCCCTGAAGCCGGCCTTCGAGGAGGATGGGTCGGTTACCGCCGGCAACGCCTCTCAGCTATCGGACGGCGCCGCTGTTGCGCTACTGATGAGCGCCAGTCGTGCGGAGCAATTGGGCTTGGAGCCCCTGGGCTATTTCCGTGGTTTTGTCACCGCTGGCTGTGAGCCCGATGAAATGGGTATTGGCCCGGTATTTGCCATTCCAAAATTACTGGCGCGCACCGGACTGAGTATTGATGACATCGATCTCTGGGAACTCAATGAAGCTTTCGCGTCCCAGTGCCTCTACTGCCGGGATGAGCTGGGCATTGATAACGACCTATACAACGTCAACGGCGGCAGTATTGCTATTGGTCACCCCTTTGGCATGACCGGCGCGCGCATGGTGGGTCACGTGCTGCGCGAACTCAAACGGCGCAATGGGCGCTTTGGCGTGGTGACTATGTGTGTGGCTGGCGGCCAAGGGGCAGCTGGGTTGTTTGAGGCTATTTAATGCTCAGTGCCTTGCCAAGGTGATCGCAGCAAGGGTTTAAGCTATCCTGCCCCCCAATCAAAAGTGGTCGGCGGACGTTATTGTTCGTCGACGATCGTGTTGTATCGGGGGAAATACAATGTTGAATCGAGTAGGTTGGCGGCTGCGCAAGCATGCACGCCTCGCACTAGTGTGTGCGGTGGTTTTATTGGTAGCGGGTTGTGATAGCAACGATAACGAGAATTCCGAGCCAGCAGAGCCAATAACCGGTAGTTTCGAGGCTACGGTGGTGTCGAGTCCTGCGGACGCTGTCAGTGGTGGTATTGCAAGGGTAGGGATACAAGTACCCGATGGTTTGCCTGTAAGCGATGTTGCCATCACCGTTAACGGCAATGACGTCAGTGATCAATTTAGTACCGGCGACGCCGAGTTCACGCTGATAGGACGAGTGACCGATTTGCTCGACGGCGACAATGCCCTAGAGGTCAGTAGCACAGGCGCCGAGCTGGCACCGCTATCGCTTACTTTGGTGAATTACTCCGATAAGGGGCCGATCTTTTCAGGTCCCCAGCAGCAACCCTTTTTCTGCTCCATCGACGAAGACCTAGAGATCTTGGAATTGGGCCCCTACACCGATGACAATTGTAGTGTCGAAAGACGGGTAACGTTTAAGTACCGGACTACCAGCGGAACGTGGACTGATTGGACCCCTGGACAGGTACGCCCCGATGATATGGCAACTACTACGACATTGGACGGTACCACCACCGACTTCATTGTTAGGTGGGAACGGGGCACGATTAACCGGTTCCTGTATTCCCTGGCAGTGCTGGTCTCTGGGGACGACGTGAATGACGAGCCCAATTTAGATGTTTGGAATAAACGCCTCATTTACTATTTCGAAGGGGGCGTTGGCATTGGTCACTATCAGGGCTTCCCCTTCATTGATACAGCACTCTACGCCGATGGCCTGGGGCTCGGCTACGCGGTTGCGTACTCTACGGGTACTACCACCGAAACCCATTACAACCTTCAACTGGGCGGTGAGACTGCCATCATGGTCAAAGACCGCTTTGTCTCTGCTTACGGCAAGCCCGATTACACTGTGGGGCTTGGGCTCTCTGGTGGCAGCGTGCAGCAGCATATTTACAGCCAGAATCACCCTGGACTTATTGATGCGGGTATTCCCCAGTTGTCCTATCCTGACATGATCACTCAGGTGATTCATGTGGCCGATTGTGAGTTGCTCGAGCGCTGGATCGACGTTGAAATCTCGTTTGATCCGAACTCCAAATGGGCCAATTGGGAGAATCGGAGCTGGCTCATTGGCCTTAATGCCATTCCCGGGTTCCCGAATGATGTCTTGAGGTCCGGTTGGACTGAGTGGCTACCCCCTGGTGCGAGTGAATGCACAGCCTCTTGGCGAAGATTGTCACCTCTGGTTTTGAATCCGAAATTTACCACCACACCGGGGTTAACACCTGAAGAATTCGATGAAGTGGAGTGGACTCACTACGCGGATCTCATCAATATTTACGGTCGTGCGGCCGACGGCTACGCCCGCAGTAACTGGGATAACGTGGGTGTGCAATACGGCTTACAGGCTCTACTCGATGGCAATATTTCGCCCATTGAGTTCCTCGACATCAATGCCTCGGTAGGTTCTTGGAAAGAGGAGGGTGAAATGGTGCTTGAAGGCTGCCCTCTCAACCCTGAGCTGTGTCTCAGCGTAGATTACAACCAGCCCCTTTATCCCAACCAAATTGATCCCTGGAGCTGGCGCAATGCCAATGTGGGCAGTTTGGCTAACCCTGCACCCCGTCGCGCAGCAGATCCGGGCGCCATTGAGCGGGCCTTTGAATCGGGCATGGTGAATCGCGGCGAGATAGAAATTCCGCTTATCGATTTGCGCCCCTACCTCGAGGGCCAGCTTGATATGCACAACTCTCGTCAGTCCTTTGTGACCCGCCAGCGCCTTCTGGATGCGGACGGCGATGCCAGCAATCAGGTTATTTGGTTCCAGCAACCTCCCGAGGGTGACTACCCGCAAAATATTGCCCAGTTAACCGTACGTGCCTTGGGCGTTATCGATGACTGGATGGCGAATATCAAAGCCAATCCAGAGGTCTCGGTAGGCGAGAATAAGCCCGCCGAGGCGGTCGATGCCTGCTTCAATGAAGATGCCAGTGTTATTGCAGAGGGACCTGACGTTTGGGATGGCATCCTCGATGACAAGCCGGCGGGCGCCTGCACACAAGTCTTTCCTATCTACGGCACCTCACGCACGGTGGCGGGTGCACCCTTTAGAGGCGATGTGTTTAAGTGTGATCTCCAGCCGGTCGCTGATGCGATCGCTGCAGGGGTTTACGGCGACTGGGTCCCAAATGCCCAGGGGCAAGCACTGTTGGAGACGATCTTTCCAGAGGGCGTATGTGATTACGACTGAGCAGCTTACGCCCCATGCTGGGCTAGTAAACCACCGCCTCTGAGCGCGGCGGTGGACCACCCAGTAAAGACCGATGGGAGGGCGGTGTTCGCCCCTCATCGGTAATACCCAGCGCCTCTCCGAGTTCGGCGCCGACGATGACTTCGCCACCGTAGTGTTGGGCTCTCTGGTCAGTGGCTCCTATCATTCAATGGGCCTAAGCTAACCGCCGTAGGACGGCCTAGTATCCCCCAATTGGACGATGCTACTTGCTGGGCATCACCGCAATGTACGGCCATTCCCAAACCATAACAGAGAGAATAGCCATGCATGCTCCTACGTACCGACTTCATCGATTGGTTGGCGCCTGTGCTCTCGCTACCGGCGCGGCCGCCGTCAGTGCCCAACCCATGCTTGAAGAAGTGATTGTGACCGCCCAGAAGCGCGAGCAATCCCTGCAAGATGCACCCATCGCAATTACGGCGTTTGGTGCTGAGGA
>CAJXNM010000035.1 GCA_913057135.1 uncultured Halieaceae bacterium | reverse complement strand
CGACGATGCCCCGCTAGCGCAACGGATTCGAGACGCGTTGGCGGCTTACAGTGCCGCCGGTACCGCACTCTATATCCTGAGAGGCAACCGGGACTTTTTGCTCGGTGAGCAATTTGCCTCGGACATCGGTGCGACACTGCTCGACGACTACACGACCATCGATATAGCCGGCGAACCAACGCTGCTTATGCACGGCGACCTGCTGTGCACCGACGACACCGACTACCTGCAGTTTCGCGCCATGGTGCATGACCCTAACTGGCAGGCGGCGGCACTTAGTAAGCCCCTTGATGAGCGACGACAGCTCGCGCGCCAGCTTCGCGCGATGAGTGCTGACGCGGCGAGTAATAAGCCCGAGGACATCATGGACGTGAACGCTGATGCAGTGGACAAAGCACTGGCTGACGCCGGCGTGCAGCGATTAATCCACGGCCATACGCACCGCCCTGCCCGTCACAACATGGCGGCGGGCGAGTGCATCGTCCTTGGAGACTGGGGTAAAACCGGTTGGTATTTGCGTGCTGAGGGTTCGACGCTGTCGCTGGAAAAGTTCGCTCTATAGAACCCAACCTCACGAGCGCAAACAGCGCTTTCACGAAAACGTCATCGCAACGACACACCCGCTTCAACAAACTCTTGTGCAATGCAGCATTGAGCCACAGGCGCTCTTTCTTTTCCCAACGAGGTATTGCACATGCTCCAGCAGAAACAGAATCGCTTGACAGCAGCGGTTATCGCCGCCGTCGCGAGTATTGGCACAGTACAGGCCGCCGAAGACGACGTGGAGGTGGTGGTTGTCACCGCCGAGCGTGTCGAGAAGTCCATCCTCGACATCACAACGACCACTAACATTCTGGACGCAGCGTTCATTGAGCGCGAGAACCTGCGTGAGCTGAACCAGATCGCCAACTTCCTCCCCAACGTGCTGATTCAGGAACAAGCGGTCAGCGGCCAGAGTTTCACGATCCGTGGCCTCGGCGATGAGGACGGTGAACAAAAGTTGGGCTCCTTCTTCAATGGACTCAATGTGACGGACCGAAACTTCTCGGGTCAGTTTATGCACGATGTCGAGCGCGTGGAGGTTCTGAAGGGACCACAAACCACGGCGTTCGGTTCATTCGCGGTAAACGGCGCTATCAATGTCGTATCCAAGCGCGCTGACTTTGAGAAATTCGAAGGCAGTGTCGGCGCCGGCGTCGGCTCCTTCAACGAGACTCGTCTCGAAGGCGTCATCAATGTCCCCGTTACAGAGGGACTGGCGGTACGTGTTGCAGGCTTTACCGTCGACAAAGACGGGTATTCCGAGAATCTGAGCGGCGAAGATCAGAATGCACGCGTTGGTGACAACCTGCGCTTCACGGCATCGGCCGAATTTGACCGCTTCAGTGGCGATTTGATCATCGCTTACGAGGACAACGACGGGCCTGGCATCGGCTTCAAGAGCAAGTATTTCCTCCCGGAGAACGGCAGCCCATCGGCATCTGCGCCGCTCGACTTTGGCGGTAACGAGACGACCATCCAGCGCGAAATGACGCTGTATCAATTGAAGACACAGTATTACTTCACCGATGCCATCACACTCAATTACAACTTCTACTACAACGATGGCGACCTTTACGAGTACTACGAGGTTGACGGTGGTCCGGGTCGTATCGATGAGCGTGATTACGCGTACGAGTCAGAATTCACCGGCAATGAGCTTTTCCTGACTTTCGAAAATGATCGATTCAATGTATTGCTGGGCTATAACGACTTGCGGAGCGAGCAGGTTTATAATTACTTCCGCTTTTATGCAGATCTGCAAGACCGCACCGCTTTCGAAATCGCCAATGCCAACGTGGTGGGTGCCACGCCCTACGACAGCCTGAGCGATGACAGCGTGTATCCCGCCGGTTTCCCCGTTCAGCAATTGCGCCAGCAAGCCGCATCCGTTTACGAATCACTCATGCCACTAACCGTCGACCCGGCGGGTTCACCCATTCCCTCGGGGGTGACGCTCGTGTTTGATGCCAGCGGCGCATTGCAACCCCTCGATAACACCACCAGCGGCTTCTTCATCAATGCGGAGTACGACATCACCGACAAACTGACCGTCAATGCGGGCGTCCGCGATGAGCAAACTGAATCCAACGGCGTTGAGGATGCGGATGCCGAGGCACTCTGGAAATTTGGCGCGAACTACTCGGTCAGCGATTCGCTGTCGGTTTATTACTCCTATGCGGAGGGAGCAACACCCGCACGCGGTACCAACCTCGTCGGCGAGAGCCTGCAGCGCGAAACCATTGAGTCCCACGATATCGGCTTTTATTGGGTCGCTGGCGCATTCCAGATCCAGGGTGCCTACTTCACCTATGATTACGACAATTTGGTGGTAGGGATTGATGATCCTGTCACCAGCCTGCCCACCGCTGTGAACTACGGGCAGGCAAGTATCTCGGGGCTTGAGTTCCAGGGCGATTACCAAATCAATAATCACTGGGGTCTATTCGGCTCTTTTGGCAGCAATGACGCAGAATACGGGCGAGCCTTGGGCATTAGCGAGCTGATTAACTATGAGGGCAACCAGTATCGCAACTCACCTGAAATTGCGTATTCACTGGGGCTTCGTTTCCAGGCCGACAGCTTACGGTCCACACTGAGCTGGACCTGGCAGGACGACGTGTTCTTCGAGGCCTCGAACGATCCCGACACGTTGCAGGAATCCTTTGGATTGTTGAACCTCAATGTCGAGTATGACGTGACCGAGAATCTCACTTTGGGCTTGTACGGGAAAAACATTCTGGATGAGGAATACATCATTGATTCGGGCAACACGTCCGGATCGAGAGGCTACCCAAGTCTGATACAAGGCACGCCAGCTAATTGGCTTGGCACAGTACGCTATCGCTTCTAACCATTCCGGAAGCGTTGCTCCTTGCAGCCCGGCCTCGGCCGGGCTGTTTTTCGTCAGCGAATTGCCTGGACACCTGGCCGGCTGACAGTGCTAGCGAGCATCCACTGTCGAGTCAGTCTTACATCAGGTTAATCAGACGGCGACTGGCACGCCGCTGTGAAAACGAAACTCCGCATCTGGCGTCGTAACTAGCTCGGCTTCGCGAGCTCGCAAGACTGCCAACCGCTCCGCCACATCGGCAATACTCTCAGCCAGACGCAAGTAGTCTTCGAAATGCCGTGCCTCACTTTTCAGCAGTGAGCTGTAGAATTTCGCGAGCTGCTCGTCTAGATGGGGTGCCAGAGCGGCGAAGCGCTCACAGGACCGCGCCTCAATCAGCGCACCGATGATCAGGGTATCCACCAGCCGGCCGAGATCCTTTTTGCGCACCCGCTCATGAAGCCCAGCTGCATAACGCGACGCAGAAATGGGTACGTAATCCACGCCCCGCTTCTTCATGATCTTGGTCACCTGCTCGAAATGTCGCAATTCTTCGCGCGCCAAACGAGACATCTTTTGCAGCAACGTGTGCTGCTCGACGTAACGGTGCATCAAGCTCATCGCCGTAGCCGCCGCCTTTTTCTCGCAGTTGGCGTGATCGATAAGCAAAACGGCCAGATGCTCGGGCCGCGCCGCCATTGCCACCCAGGACTCCGGCGTCGGGCAGGCCAGAAGTGTCTTAACAGGCTGTAGATCCACAGCATCAGCCATGGTTGGCACTCTCCTGGGCTGTGAACAGATCAGTGGTTGCCATGTAACGCTCATAGTGCGCCACTGGCAGCACCCAGAACGCCCGATCACTCTCATGGCGTATCGTGATCAAATCCAGCTGTGCGGTGTCGGGACGCCGGCGAAAGCCAAACTGCTCGGTATCCTCGATTTGGCTCGCGCCGGCCTTCAGCAAAGCAAACAACCAGCAGTACTCATCATGCTGGACGTTATACCGCACCTGCTGCACCTCCAGTTGCCACTTGAGGAGCGCGTTGTCGACAATTTCTAGGTGATTCGCGACAGATTGCGACAAAAAACCCGCAAGTCGGCGATCAGGTCACTGACGCCATTGAGCTGGTTGCCGGTGTCGACAACCTGTTCGACGAGTACCCTGATGAGAACCCAGGCGCCGGTGGTTTGGGTCAGCTCTACCCCGAAGACAGCCCCTTCGGCTTCAATGGTGGCATGTGGTACCTGCAAGCACGCATGGCATTCTAAGCCTGCGCGCCGATTCAGTCTGAGCTCCTAGCGACAGGAGCTCAGCACTGGTCACAGCAAAACCCTGCCTTTGTTGGCGGGGTTTTTTTTGGCCCACAGTTCACGCCGCGCGTTAGGATAGCGGCCGATACACACAGCCACAGGGGAAACCCCATGCCGACTCCCAGTCAAAGCCAACCTGAGCTCCTATGAAAATCGCTGTTTTTTACAACCGAGATATGTACGCCCTCAAGGCGCTGCAACGCCTGTTACCGGCCCTCGGCTCGCACGATGTCGTGCTGTTCCACAGCGCCCATATTGGCTATGCGAACAGCAGGATACCCGAGCGCCTTGGGGCCTTAGGCCGCTTTGAACGCGAACTCTTTACGCGAATGAACAACCCCGCGAGTGCAGTGCGGAGCGGGTCAGGGCTCGATGCCCTAATAGCCCGCTATGCCCACTCGGATACGCCGCTTCCAAATCCACAGTGGGGAGGGGCTGCACACCTTGGCCGATCCCGAGCTCATCCTCTCCATTCGCTCCGGCCGCATTTTCAAGGATGATGCTATCGGCCTGGCCCAGCACGGCGTTTTGAATCTGCACTCGGGAATATTGCCGACCTACTAGGGTGTGATACCCACCTTTCGTGCGCTCGCGGCTGGGGAGCCCGTCATCGGCACCACCTTGCATTGGATCTGCGATTCAACCATCGATACCGGTCCGGCATTGCGCTGACCGAACAAGTCGTACGGCGGGATTGGAGATACCTGCGCCATGTCTGGACGATCTATGACGATGGCGTTGGGCGTATCCTAAAGGCTGTCGAAGACGTACAGCGCGGGCGCCTGACGGCACCCAGGGACTCCCACAGTTGGCTATCCGAAGACGGCCAGTACTTCAGTTATCCGCACGACGCGGCTCTCGATGGGTTTGAAGCTCAGGGTTGGCGGCTATTTGACCCAGAAGACATGCAGGCGCTAGGGTTAGGTGCCCTCTAGAGCGCCGATCACAACACGAACAACACGCGCGAGGACAGCGCGCCCTCTGAAGCGCGCGTACCAACCCGCCCGTCCCGCTCACCGCACGTCCAGTCCGAAGGCGGGCGGGGCTACCAGTGCCACTGCTGAAACGAGGGGACGCAGCACCGGGTGGGCGGCGCTTCTAAGCTAGAACAACACTCTGCAACGCGGGGTGCAGTTAATGCTCAGCAGCCTCGTCAGCGCCAAATCGGAATACTCCGATTCCACATCGATGACCACGTAGCCGATATCACCACTGGTTTGCAGGTACTGACCGCTGATGTTGATGCCGTTTTCCGAGAAAACGTGGTTAATCTCGCCCATCACGCCAGGCACGTTTCGGTGAACGTGCAGCAAACGGTGATGGCCCTCATGCTCGGGAAGTGCGACCTCGGGGAAATTCACCGCCGACAGGGTGGTGCCGTTATCACTGTAACGGGCGAGTTTTTCAGCGACCTCGAGACCGATATTGGTTTGGGCTTCCATGGTACTGCCGCCGATATGCGGCGTGAGCAGGGCCTTGTCGGTACCCCGTAGCGGCGAATCAAATTCGTCGTTGTTGGTGCGAGGCTCTACGGGAAATACGTCGATGGCGGTGCCCGACAAATGACCCGACTGGAGCGCGCTGGCGAGGGCGTCGATGTCCACCACGTTGCCACGTGACGCGTTGATCAGCACGCTGCCCTGTTTCATTGCGGCGATTTCACTGGCGCCAATCATATTGGCGGTGCTGGCCAATTGGGGCACGTGTAGGCTAACCACATCAGCCGGACCCAGCAGCTCGTGCAGCGAGCTGATCTGGCGAGCATCGCCCAAGGGTAACTTGGTGACCACATCGCAGAATTCGACACTCATACCCAGACTCTCGGCAAACACACCGAGCTGCATGCCGATATTGCCGTAGCAAACAATCCCCAGGGTTTTACCGCGAATTTCGTAGCTGTCCGTGGCCGATTTCAACCAACCGCCACGGTGGGCAACCGCATTCTTTTCGGGGATGCCGCGCAATGGGCCTCGACCTACGAGGTATACGTGCGCTCCGCCTGTTGCGCTTGTTCAGGATTCTAAAGTTAGCCCGCTACTCGCAAGCCATTAGCCGGCTAGGTCTGGCTTTAAAGCTTGCACGGGAAGAGCTCATCCTCTTTTTGGCCATGTCGATTGTTGTCATCTATCTCGCAGCAGTTGGTATTTATTACTTTGAGCGAGACGTGCAACCAGAGGCATTTGCTTCCATACCTTACGCGATGTGGTGGACTGTTGTGACACTAACTACGGTTGGCTACGGCGATTTCTATCCTGTGACTGCCGGCGGCAAAGTTTTTACGTTTATGATCTTGTTTGTGGGTCTGGGCTTGGTAGCCGTACCCGCTGGAATTATCGCCTCGGCGCTTTCAAAGGCGCGGGAGTTGACAGCGACTGCTGATGCCAGCGACGGATCAGCTCCTCCATGAGTCTAGTTCGTGAAAGCGTTTGTTTGCGGCAGTCTTCCGTCAGCAATGAGCGTAAACCAACAATAATGAACCACTATAAACACCAAGAAAATCCCTTTATATCAATCCTTTGTGTGTTGTCATGTGTTGTGCTTGATAGGTGGTCAGCGATTGCAAATCCGTCAACGCCGGTTCGATTCCGACCCGAGCCTCCATACAATAAAGTCCTTAAGCTTGTGATTCTGCCTTTGCTTCCGGCCCGTGGGCACTGGTGTGGCTCTTCACTGACATTGCAGCAATGAGTTGTGGTCGTGGCGCCGTCTACCTAAGATGCGTAGCAACTTGTCTCTCAGCGGTGCCTATGCTTCTGTACTCCCTTATAATCTACCTACTGACCCCTGTTCTCGTGCTGCGCGTGTTTGCTCGTTCTCGTCGAGAACCCGACTACCGGGCGGGGTGGTGGCGCCGACTGGCCATCCGCCAAGAGACACCGACGGTAGAGGGCGGTCGTCGGATTTGGTTCCATGCGGTTTCCGTCGGCGAAGTGTTAGCCGTGGCCCCGATTGTTGAGCAGTTGATTGCGCAGCGCGATTGTGCCTTGCTGGTAACGACAACGACAGCAACCGGAGCACGAGAAGCACGGCGAGTATTTGGCGCTCGAGTCGATCATGCCTGGGCACCCATCGACGCCGGTCTTGTGGTTCGCCGCTTCCTGAACCATTGGCGTCCAGAGTTGGTGGCATTGGTAGAGACTGAGGTATGGCCCAATATAGTGACCGAAGCCAAGGGTCGAGCTATTCCTGTTCTCTTGGTTAACGCGCGCATGTCAAAACGGTCGGCTCGCGGTTACGCAAGGTTTGGGTGTGTTTTCAGTAGGGTGTTTAATGTACTCGACGGTGTGATTTGTCACGGACGTGCAGATGCGCGGCGTCTGGTGGCGCTTGGGGTTAAGCCGTCAGCGGTCGCGATGGTTGAAAGTGTCAAATTTGAGATAGATATCAAAAGTCGGCGTGATAAGGGCGCGGTGATTGCCGAAGAGTTGGCGATGCCGGTGGATCGGCCGGTAGTGGTGGCTGGAAGTATTCATCCAGAGGAGCAGCTTACTCTGTTAGATGCGATGGACCTGGTATGGCCGACGTTACCAACCGTGTTGTTTGTTATCGCGCCGCGGCATCTGCACAGTGTGAAGGCTCTGACGCAGGCACTCACCGATCGGGGGGTCGATTATGTATTGCGTTCCCAAGCAGAGAGCAGGATATCTAATGCTACCAGGGTTGTTGTTCTCGATACCTTTGGGGAGCTAGGCAGTGTTTATGCCCTTGCACTCACCGCGATTATTGGCGGTACATTGTTTGACCGCGGTGGGCACAACCCATTGGAGGCCATAGCTCTAGGTGTTCCCGTCATCGCTGGCCATTCAACCTTCAACTTCGCTCACATATACAAGGAGCTCGTTGAGGTCGGCTCCTGCCAACTGGTGGCAAATAGTGCAAGCTTGGCCGCTGCGGTAATGCATCATCTGGTTGACACGCAAAACCGGGAGCAGGCTGCAAGTGCTGGGCAGCATTACTTCAGCGCAAGAGCCGGCGCGGCTCGTAAACAAGTGGAACTGATAACTTCTTTCGTATCAGCCCCCACCCGTTAAACATCAGCCAAGCGCCTTAATACCTGCAGCCAGTCCAACGTTTCGGGGTATTTGCATTGCTACCGCAAAGGAGGGGCTGTGTGTGTAGGCTGCCCGATGGGCTTCCAGTCTCTCGCGGCGCTGTTATCATAGGCGGAGGCGAGCTTTTAGGTGGCGTAGTAATGTTGGATCGAATCCGTGATCATTTGCGGTCGCACACTGATGTCGTGCAAACACTGGTACAGCAAGCTCCGGTCATCGAACAAGCAGCCCAACGCTGTGGTGCGGCCTTGGCTGCAGGCAACAAGGTGTTGTTGTGTGGTAACGGAGGTTCGGCAGCCGACGCGCAGCATATTGCCGCTGAATTGATTGGGCGGTTCATCAATGATCGCCGCAGTTTGCCTGCCGTTGCGTTAACCACTGACACCTCAGCCTTGACCGCTATAGCTAACGATTATGGCTACGAATACGTGTTTTCTCGTCAGGTCGAGGGGCTGGCGAAACCGGGCGATGTATTGATTGCCATATCGACCTCTGGGAACTCGCCAAACATCAATCATGCCGCCGCCAGAGCCCGACAGCACCAATGCGAAGTGATTGGCTTAATCGGTAAATCGGGCGGTGCATTAGCGCCACTATGCGACACCGCTATCGTCATAGGGTCAGATATCACCGCACGTATACAAGAATGCCACATCCTCATAGGCCATATCTTGTGTGATCTCATCGAGCAGGCATTACCTGAAAGCAGCGTCACCACTTAGTGCCATGAACAAGGCAGCTTTTCTCGACCGCGATGGCGTGATCAACGTGGACAAGGGTTATGTCTTTCGCGAGACCGATCTGGAGTGGATGCCGGGAGCTATCGAGGGGATGCGCAAGTTGCAAGACATGGGGTATCAGCTCATTGTAGTAACCAACCAATCCGGCATTGCTCGAGGGTATTACACTGAAGACGACTTTCACCGCTTGAGCCAGTTCATGATTGAGTCTCTAGCTCACGCGGGCGTAACGGTGGCCGGGATTTACTTTTGCCCCCATCATCCAAACGGCAGCGTCGAGCGCTACACGCGGATATGTGATTGCCGTAAGCCTGCGGCTGGACTAATACTTCGTGCGGTGAAGGCCTTAAACATTGACCCTGCACAGTCGCTGATGGTGGGCGACAAAGCTTCCGATATGCAAGCCGCCCGTACCGCGGGGATCACGCTGCTGTATCACCTTACTCAGGCCAGCTTATTTCCCGGTGCTGTCGAGGTCAGTTCGATTTTAGATGTCGCACAAAAGCAGCGCCTAGGGCAGAATGTGCGGGCTCAAAATTGATAGCCCAGTTGTTCAATATCGTTCGCAAAATGGTGTGCGACTAAGGCTTTGGTAGTGTTGTTATAGTACTTCCTGTACTCATCGCGATCCTTGGCTTTGCGTCGAGCTGGGAGTTCAGTAGTACGGATACCAATGCGTTCACAGCAGATATCAAAGTCTGCTTGAAGACGCTCATAGTGACCGACAAAGTCAACAATCCTCTTTCCATGTTGATCATTCAAATAGTCGGTTTGCAGGGTAATCGATGTGTCAATGTGATATTGCCACGGCCGCTCTGGATTCAGTTTACGGTGTAGGAATTGCTCAAAGTCCTCATTTGGTTGCAACAGATGGGGTCGCTCACGCCTGATGTGATGATACGAGCTCACTTGAAGATCCCAAGGGTTACGAACAAAAGCGAATTTAAATAAGTCGTCGTAGAATGGGCGAGGAAGCATTTCCTGTGCAGTAATCGCTTTGGCATGACGTGGCAGTTTGATGGCTATTTCATGATTTACCCAACTGCTCATTCGGCTCGCCAGCCATTGGGGAATATAGTACGGGTCTCGCCAGCGATATTTCTGGAGTGCGGCGCGCACACTAGTGCCGCCAGTTTTGGCGATATGAACGAAGAGAAAACGGTGTCGATGAGATAGCAGCATAGAGGATCTGATTCGAGCGTGGTCGGGTAGAGTGTACCGCATATGCGTACTGTGATTCTTGGCGGATTAACTCGATCGCGCGCTGCTCACTCTTCATTACAGTTGGCCGATAGGGAAAGCCCGCCAGTGGAAAATTTATCAGCAGACAGCGAGCGTCGCATCCTCATCATCCGTCTAAGTGCCATTGGCGATGTGGTGTTCGCGTCGCCCCTTATCCGGGCTACACGGGCGCGCTACCCAAATGCCTATATTGCGTGGCTGGCAGAGCCTGGCCCCGCGAGTCTAGTGCGCCATCATCCAGAGCTCGATGCCGTTATTTTGTGGCCCAAGGCGGCGTGGCAAACCCTGTGGCGAAAAAAACGCTACAAAACCCTGTGGCAAGCGATACGTGCATTTCGTGCAGAGCTCCGGGAACACAGATTCACTGTTGTATTCGATGTTCAGGGCCTCCTAAAAAGTGCCTGTTTGGGGTGGCTCAGTGGCGCCCCCGAGCGAATAGGCTTCAAAAGCAAAGAGGGTAACCAGTGGCTGTTAACACGGGTACTCGAGAAGCGTGCTGACACCGGGCGCATTGCCAGCGAGTACTTGGGTTTCGCTGAAGATATCGGTCTAGTGACTGACAGTTTTGCGATGGAAGTGGCGCTCTCTGAGGGCGACGAAGCTCTTCGAAATCGTGAGAGTGCACGGGGCCCTTACGCGGTGCTTTGCCCATTCACCACGCGACCACAGAAGCATTGGACCGCAGCACACTGGCGGCAATTCATTGGGTTGGTCAGCGACAATCTAGGGCTTCGTATTGTGGTGTTGGGCGGCCCCGACGATCGTGCCGAGGCAATCAAGCTATTGGCAGGTATCGATGACAGGTCCGCGGAGAGTCAGGTGGGAGAGCTATCGCTATCGGCAAGCGCCGCGCTCATCGCTGGCGCGGCGTTGGTCGTGGGTGTGGACACAGGTCTCACCCACATGGGTATAGCTTTTAAGCGCCCCACGGTGGCTTTATTCGGATCAACGGTCCCTTACACCGATACAACCTTGCCCCAGGCGGAGGTGATTTTTCATGACCTCGAGTGCGCTCCTTGTCGGCGTCGGCCAACCTGCAACGGGTACTTCGATTGTATGACTGACATTAGCGCTGGCGAGGTCTTCGTCGCCAGCCAGCGGGTCCTTCGGATTGCTGATCAGGTCATCCCGATAGTTACTGGGGCATAAAACCTCGTGCTAGCATTTCCTTCTCTCACAGCTACAGGCCTCTACCATGCGCGCTTGCCCCAGTTTTGATGATATCGCCGTTTTAGTTGTCGGCGATGTCATGCTTGATCGCTTTTGGACAGGTAGCACGGACCGAGTGAGTCCAGAGGCGCCGGTACCCGTGGTTAAGGTCCAGCACAGCGAAAACAGAGCGGGGGGGGCGGGCAACGTAGCGGTGAATATCGCAGCTCTCGGTGGTGCGGTGACCCTGACGGGGATATGCGGTGAAGATGAAGCCGCGCGTTTGCTGCGGGAAGCGGTGGAGCAGGCCGGGGTGACCTGGGCCGTGTGTCCGTCTGCAGCGGAGACCATTGTGAAATTGCGGGTGTTGAGTCGCCATCAGCAGTTACTGCGCATGGATTTCGAGGGTTCCCTAGCCCAACACGCCGACGATATGTTCACCGCATTCGTCCGTGCGCGGCTTGATGCTGTCTCGACGGTTGTGCTCAGTGACTACGCCAAAGGCACGCTCAGGCGAGTACAAGATCTTATTGGCATCTGCCTGGAGGCGGGCAAGCAAATTCTTATCGATCCCAAGGGTACCGATCTCAATCGCTACCGGGGTGCCACTGTCTTAACACCCAATTTAAGCGAGTTCGAGGCGGTTGTTGGACACTGCGAGTCCGAGCAAAGTCTGATCGAGCGTGGCATTGCACTGCGCGACGAGCTTGAACTACAAGCGCTGTTAATCACTCGCAGCGAACGAGGTATGACGCTGTTAGAGAAGGGCTGCGAGCCCGTCACACTCCCTGCCCGCGCTCGCGAGGTGTTTGACGTGACCGGTGCCGGCGATACTGTGATTTCGGTGCTGGCCAGTGCTATGGCTGTCGGCATGCCGCTAATTGAGGCAACGGCGCTCGCTAATACCGCGGCGGGGTTGGTGGTAGGCAAGTTGGGCACCGCATCGGTGACACGGGACGAGTTAAATACCGCGCTTACCGAAGAGGTTGACGCCGCCTTGCCTCATGTGGGTGAGGTGCTGTCCCAGTCGGCACTGCTGGCGAAGGTGGCACAAGCCCGTGCCGCTGGCGAGCGTATCGTGATGACCAATGGCTGTTTTGACATTTTACACAGAGGCCATATGGCGTATTTAGCCCGTGCACGCGCCCTCGGCGATCGTCTGATAGTGGCGGTGAATACCGATGACTCGGTGCGCCGATTAAAGGGCAGTAGCCGTCCCATCAACGATGTCGAATCACGCATGGCACTGTTGTCAGCATTGCGAAGCGTCGATTGGGTAGTACCGTTCGATACCGATACCCCCGCCGACCTGATTGCCGAAGTGGTGCCCGATGTGCTGGTCAAGGGTGGTGATTATGAACCCCGGGATATTGTGGGCCACGACACCGTGGTGAAAGCGGGGGGTAAGGTCTGCGTGTTGGAGTTTGTGGAAGGCTTCTCGACGACGCGAATAATCGAATCGATGGCAAAGGCCTGACGTCACCACTGTCGGTGAGGTCAGGCTCGGTGTTACCGATTACCGCCAATGGCCCACTAGCACCATCAGGGTTTGATATAGGCTCGAGGTAATTCGCTGTTGGTCGGTAAATAGCGGTCGCGCAGCAAGGTCTGACGACTTTTCATGGGGTCAGGTTTGCCGTCGATGATGACCTGGGTTGCCATGGTGGTGACGTCTAAATGTCGGCCGCCCGATTGACGTGAAACACGAACAAACCTTTGTTTTTAACCTGTTCTAGTGTTTGGCGTCCGATAGGGCTCATCAAATCATCATTCTCTTCATCGATGTCGTCGAAGGCTTGTCTCAGCAGCATCCAATGCACCGCTCGTGAACCACCCACCGATCCTGCCGCATGGCCCGTTAGCTCAACGAATAGCACCGGCTTGCCCTCAAAGCTGTCGAAGCCACCATCGAAGCGCACCAGTCCACCCAGCCCAGAGCACTGCGATCACCGCAGGTTGCCGCTAGCAGCGTGTAGCCGAAGCCTTCGATACGGGTAATAGGTATGACGCTGGATAGGGGGTTATAGGCCGTTCTGACGTCGAACTCGGGGTGTAGCAGTTGCGTGAATAGCTCGTTGTACTCACTGTCAACCGCTTCCCTCACCGCTTCGACTTCACTCAGGCCTGAAACGGTCACCCCAGCGAAGAGAGCAGGGCTAAGCGGAGCACCTGCTGCATCGATGATCTGCACATCGTCGCCGGCAGTTAGGTTCTGTCCAATACGTTGGATCTTACCGTCGGCCACGAGCACGTCGGTATTTGTAAGCGTGCCTGCATCGGTCATGGTGTGAACGGTGGCATTGCTAATGAGAAGATCCTGAGCAAAAACACTGGGTGTGAGGCACAGCATCATCAACGCGCTGGCAATAAAGCGGTTCGCAGTCGCGTTCATGGTGTCACCTCCACCAGTCGGCCAAGCTCGAAGTCGGTTTGGGGTTGCAAGGCTGGATCATTGCGGTCGTATACCAGTGCACCATCCAGATATACCTGCTCGGCATGGGCATAGACGCTGAACGGGTTCTG
The DNA here is from genome assembly GCA_913057135.1 of uncultured Halieaceae bacterium. Lineage (GTDB taxonomy): Bacteria > Pseudomonadota > Gammaproteobacteria > Pseudomonadales > Halieaceae > Luminiphilus. Next base: position 12,729 of record CAJXNM010000035.1, on the reverse strand, counting down.
ATTCCAAATCACCACATCGGCCATTAGGCCCGGCTTTAGCACGCCAGTTTGGTCGTCAATACCCAGCGACTTCGCCGCGTTCTCGGTGATCCATCGGATAGCGCGTTCGGGGCGTATATCGAGCCCCACCGCATTACCCCGAGCCATGGCTTTTGCCGCTTCTTGATTGAGTCGCTGAATACCTTCGTCGGAATCGGAGTGCACAATAGAACAGGATCCCTCGGGCCGATCGACCAGTGCTATGTTTTCTTGGATACCGTCGTATGCCTCCATTTTGAAGCCCCACCAGTCGGCCCATAGGGCGCCAAAAACCCCTTTTTCAGCGAGCTCATCGGCAATTTTGTCGGCCTCGACACCGTGGTGAAAGGTGCCTACCCGATAACCAAATTCGTCGGCCATATCGAGGATGGTCATCATCTCATCGGCGCGGTAGCAGTGCATGTGAACAATGATATCGCCGGCAAGTGCACCTGCTAGGGTCTCAAGTTCTAAGTTGCGCTCGGGTGCCTTTTTGTCTTCTTTATCGCTGGCTTCATAGGCCGCCCAATCATCGCGGTACTTTTGTGCTTTGATCCAGGCTGTTCGGTAGGCAGCGACGTTACCCATGCGGGTCGAGGGTGCTTTGTTGCGACTGCGGTAGACCCGTTTGGGGTTTTCACCGCAGGCCATTTTCAAGCCGTGGGGGGCGTTCGGGAACTTCATTGCCTGGCAGGTGGTTGCAGGTAGGTTTTTCAGGGTAACCCCACGTGCACCAAACAGGTTGGCGGATCCGGGTAGGATTTGCAGCGTGTTAACGCCGCCCGCCAGCGCGCGCGTGAAGCCTGCATCCTGTGGCCAGATGCTGTGCTCTGCCCAGACCTCGGCGGTGACCGGTGCGGTAGCCTAGTTACCATCGGAGTGGGCGCGCACATCGGGGCTGGGATAAACCCCTAAATGTGAGTGAACATCGATGATACCGGGTGTTACCCAGCGACCAGCTGCATCAATACGTCGCACATTATCGGGTATATCCCCGTTGCCTACCCACTGTACCTTGCCATTCGCCAGTAACATACTGGCACCGTCGAGACGCGTGCCGTCCCCTGTTAGAATGGTGGCATTGCTGATGAGGGTAGGTTTAGAGGCGAGCGCTTGGTAGGTGGAGGGGAACGGTTCGGCAAGTGTCGAAGCAATGCTTGCAGACCATCCGACAGCGATACAGGCAATGCCCGTGAGGTATCGGCGCATGGGTGAGCCCCTCTACGGGGTTGTTGTTTTGGCCGCAGTGACTGCGGGCCAATCAAGGTAAGGCCTCCTATGTCTTTTGCCAATGATTGGTAATAGCATGGCGTTGCCGGTCGCTCTCCTCAACACGGGCTTTCAATATGGTGAAAACCTCAATACGCGTTGTTTTGGTCTTCGCGGGCTGTCTCCTCTGTCTTTCCTGCCAGGATATCGCTACCCCCAGTGTAGGTTTTGATGGCGAAGTACGTGTCGGTTTACTGCACTCCAGAACCGGTACGCTCGCTATTTCAGAGAACACAGTGGCCGAGGCTGAATTGCTCGCGATTTCTGAGATCAATGGGGCGGGAGGGTTACTCATTGATGGCCGGCGCCTGCGAGTGGTCCCTATTGAGGAGGATGGAGAGTCCGATCCAGTTATTTTTGCCCGAAAAGCGGCGAAGTTGATAGACATCAGCGAGGTTGATGTAATTTTTGGCGGATGGACCTCCAGCAGTCGCAAGGCCATGCTCCCCATCATAGAGTCCAGCGCTCATCTGCTGTTTTATCCCTTGCAGTACGAGGGGGAGGAGTGTTCCGAGTTCATCTTTTATGCCGGAGCAACGCCGAATCAACAGGCAGGCCCCGCTGTTGATTGGCTTTTAGAAAATAAAGGTAACCGTTTTTTTCTTATCGGCTCAGACTATGTTTATCCACGAACGGTCAATGCCATTATTCGTCGTGAGATAGAAGCGGCAGGTGGCGCGGTGGTCGGTGAGCGCTACATCCCGCTGGGAGATCAAGTTCTCGGGCCGGCAATCGCCGCCGCCCGCTCTGTGCTGCCTGACGGCGGTATCATTATCAACACCATCAACGGCGACTCTAACGTGGCGTTCTTTGAGAAGGCCGCCGCCCAGGGTCTGGTTCCCGAAAACGGCTACACGATCATGAGTTTTTCGGTATCAGAGGAGGAGGTTTCCGCTATTGGTGCCAGGTATCTCAAGGGCTCATTCGCTACCTGGAATTTTTTTCAGGCCATTGATACCCCTGCGTCTGAGACGTTTACGAACAGTTTCAAGGCGCTTCACGGTACGCATCGGGTAACAACCGACCCCGCAGAAGCGGCCTACAGCATGGTGCATCTGTGGGCGCTGGCGGCGACTAAAGCTGGCAGCACATCACCCGCAGATGTGAGAGGAGCTTTAATTGGCACAGGCTTTGACGCGCCTCAGGGGCGTGTCGTGGTAACGCCCAATCATCATTTGCGAAAACACGTTTACATAGGCGAAGTACAAGCAGATGGGCAGTTCCTTGTGATTTCGGATATCGGAGTGGTAAAGCCGCGTGCCTGGTCACAGTGGTTGCCAGAGAACGAGGGCTACGTGTGCGACTGGTCCCAGCAGAGGGCTGATGCCGGGCGATTTCATGTAGAGACTGCCGGGGGTGTTCAATGAAGGGCAAGCGTCTGGGTGCACGCACCGCCTGGCGTCTGTTGCCACTGACGCTGATAGGTCTCGCGATGCTGATCCTTTGGGTGACAGGCAACACCGACCAGCGGGGCGAAGACTATCGAGCGGGGCTGTTCTACGATGTGGCCGAGTCTATCGAGCCCCAGCCTGATATTGCGCATGTTCGTGATGACCAACACATTATCTACTATGGGATCCATGTCGATAAGGTCTACGAGCTATCCCTGCAATCCCGAACGTTTTCTGCCGATGGTTATCTCTGGGTGGAGTGGGCCTCTGGCACCCAGCAGTTAATGGAAGAAAAAAAGATCTCACCAGATCGACTCCTCAGGCTGGTCAATCAGATAGAAAGCTGGGATTCCACCTTTGAGCCCATCTCGGAGGAGCCCGTTTCGCTTTCAGCTGGTCGTTACTATCAGCGCTACCGTTTTTCCAGTCGTTTCTATGACGATGAAATCAATTTCCGCAGGGATCCTTTCGACTCACTGGTTCTCCCTATTGTGGCTGAGATCGCACCGGATGAAATGTCCAACAAATATCAGCAGACGCTGCTCTATCCGCACCATCATCAGAATGGGTTTTTGGGTTTGTCCGGTGATCTCAGTGGCTATCAGTTGAATAGGGCGGTGTTGAATACCTACCTCCACACCTATCCCTCGCGATTTGGCTCCTGGTATCAGCCCGTGCAGAGCCAGGCGAGACTAGAAATTATCTATCACTCCGACTATTGGAGTGCCTTTGTAAACTGGGTATTGCCTCTGATTATTGTGATGTCTGTGGTCCTACTGTCCCCGGCGGTGGCTGGGTCCTTGGGTGACGTCCGACTTGCCATACCTTCGACTGCGCTGTTAACGCTGATATTCTTACAGCAGGCCTATCATGATGACAGGCCGTCTTTACCCTACCTAACCTTCTTGGATCAGCTGTTCGCCTGTAGTTACCTGATTGCGATGGGACTGTTTGCCTTGTTTACGTGGGGAACCAATGTCTACACCAAGGCGGCCCCGGACCAAAAGGATGCGGCCATGAGGCGGATAGACAGGGTGGACTTTGTATTTCAGTGTGTTTCTGTTGCGGGCTTTTCCGTGGTTGCGCTGATGACGTGGCTGGCTACTTAGTGGGCGTGGACAAAGCATAGACGCGCAAGCGCGTTAATATAAATGTAAGAAATGTGAAATTAGGGTGACATAACCATCTGTTGATCTTGGCTCCGGTCAAATCGCACTGCATCAGCCCGATGCAGTACTGAGTCCACTCAGCAGAAGGTAAACACCTATGTTCAAGCCATCCGTTATTGCCACCGCCGTTTCCCTGGCGCTGGCACCCACCGTCTATGCGCAAAATAGTGCCGACGATATCGAAGTTGTCATCGTTACCGCAGAGCGTATGGAGAAGTCGATTCTTGATGTGACCACGACAACGAATGTGCTCTCAGAGGCATTTCTTGAGCGTGAGAACATTCGCGAGCTAAACCAAGTAGCTAACTTCATCCCCAATATGCTGATTCAAGAGCAGGCTGTTGGTGGTCAGAGTTTCACGATCCGCGGTATTGGTAATGAGGATGGTGAACAGAAGCTTGGATCATTCTTTAATGGTTTGAACGTAACCGATCGCAACTTTTCGGGCCAGTTCCTACATGACATCCAGCGTGTCGAGGTATTGAAAGGTCCTCAGCCCACGGCGTTTGGCTCTTTCGCCGTGAATGGCGCCGTCAATATCGTGTCAAACACAGCGCGTTTTGATGAGCAGACGTTTGAGATTGGCGCGGGTGCCGGCTCGTTCAACGAGTACCGTGTTAACGGTGTCGCCAACCTGCCCGTGACCGACTGGCTAGCATTCCGTCTCGCTGGATTCAGCGTCGACAAAGACGGCTATAGCGATAACGTGTCTGGGGAAGACCAGAATGCCCGGGTAGGCACCAATTTGCGCTTTACCACGTCGGTTAAGACAGACCGTTTCCGAGGTGACCTCATCATTGCCCATGAAACGAACGATGGCCCTGGTATTGGCTTTAACAGTAAATACTACCGCGCCGACGGTGGAATTGCCGATGCGGGTTCCGATTTGGACTTTGGCCCCACTAACACGGTCATTGATCGTGAAATTACCCTCTATCAGCTGAAGACGAATGTTGATATCACCGACAATTTATCGGTGGCCTACAACGCCTACTACAACGAAGGCGATCTTTACGAATACTTCGATGCAGACGGTGCTGCTATTCAACTTGATGAGCGCGACTACAACTACGAGTCGAGTCAGACCGGTCACGAGCTGTTTATTAATTGGAACAGCGATCGTGTGGATGCGCGCGTTGGGTACAACTACTTCGATTACGACTCTCACTACACGAGCTACACGCTCTATACCAACTTTCAGACCTACATCGCACGTGAAATTGCCAACGCCGTCATTGTCCAGCCCACCGGATACGCTAATTTGAGCGACGACAATACCTATCCGGCGGATTTCCCTTTACAGGCATTGCGTCAGCAAACTGCGCAATATGTGCTCAATAACCCGGCCACAGTAAATCCTGCCGATGGTCAGCCAGTGCCCAATGTACTGACAACCCTGGTGGACTTTACGGGCGGTATTCCAGAGAACAAAAACGAAACACGAGGCTTGTTTGCCAGTGCCGATGTTCGTGTGACGGATAAGATCACGCTGAACGCAGGCGTGCGTGATGAAGAAACCGAGGCCAACGGCAACCCCGATGACACCTCTGATCCGCTATGGAAATTTGGTGTCAATTACTCCGTGAGCGACGAGCTAAGCGTGTACTACACCTTCGCGCAAGGTCGCACACCACCGCTCAATGCCATTGTGGTTAACCCCGATGTCGAGCGGGAGACCGTCGACAGCAACGACATTGGGTTTTATTGGGTGAGCGGCAACTTCCAGTTGCAGGGTGCTTACTTCACGTTTGACTATGAAAACCTCGTCGTTTCCGTGACTGATTCACAGACCGGACTCACCACCACCGCAAACGCAGAAACCACAAGTGTCTCGGGCTTTGAGTTACAGGGCGAATTCACTATCAACGAGATGTTTGGTGTCTACGGCAGCTTTGGCTCAAACGATGCCGAGTATGGCGATACGACGGACGGTGGTTTCGTGGCCAACTATGCGGGTAACCAGTTCCGCTATTCGCCCGAGTACACGTACACCTTGGGCGGTCGTATGCAATGGAATGATTTGCGTGCGGTGCTCAGCTGGACCTATATGGATGATGTGTATTTCGAACCCTCGAATGACCCGGATACATTGCAAGAGGGCTTTGGACTGCTCAATCTGAGCTTCGAGTATCAACTCAATGACGCTGTTCAGCTGGGTCTGTACGGTAAAAACATTCTTGACGAGGAGTACCTGATTGATTCGGGTAACTTCGGCGGCAACGATGGACAACCCACGCTCATTCAGGGCACGCCAGCGAACTGGTTAGCGACAGTGCAGTATCGATTCTGACAGCTACCGACTGGCGTGAAGCCCGGTTAATACCGGGCTTTTTTCTGCCGGGTTTATAGTGCGAGATTCTTCAGTGTGCCATAGGCAGCCAGTGCTGCCTCTCGGGCGGTTTTGTGGTCAACAATGGGCCTCGGGTAGCTGCTTCCCAGCGTGACGCCAGCGCTCTGCAGTACCAGTGGCGGTGCCTCCCAGGGCTTGTGAAGGTATTTATCGGGTAGATCGGCGACCTCGGGTACCCAGCGCCGCGTGTAGCTACCGTCCTTGTCAAATTTCTCACCCTGGGCCACTGGGTTAAAAATTCGAAAATAGGGCGATGCATCGGCACCGGAACCACCCACCCATTGCCAGCTGCAGGCATTGGACGCTAGGTCCGCATCGAGCAGACAGTCCCAGAACCATAACTCGCCCTCACGCCAATGGCTTAGCAGATGCTTGGTGAGAAACGAGGCTACGACCATCCGCACACGGTTATGCATAAAGCCGGTCTGCCACAGCTCTCGCATGCCCGCATCGACAATGGGGTAACCGGTCTGGCCTCGCTGCCAGGCGCGGAGCTTTTCTCGGTCAGTCGCCCATGGAAAATGCTCAAATTTGGGGTTGAAGGCACTGTCAGGCATCGCTGGGAACTGACTCACTAGGTGATTACAAAATTCACGCCAACCGATCTCGCTGAGAAATTTATCGATGGCTGAGGCGTTTTCCGGTGCAGCCCGACGTTTCTCTTGGGCGGCCCACCACACTTGCCGAGGGGAGATTTCGCCAAATTTTAAGTAAGGGGACAAGCGTGATGTGTTGGGCTCTCCTGGAAAATCCCGGCCCTCACCGTAGTGTTGTACCCGTGCTTGCAAGAATGCGGCCAGCGCGTCACCGGCTCCCTGTTCCCCAGGCCGCCACAAGGCTTCCCAGCCCTCGGCCCAATTGGGCGCTGTCGGTCGTAGGGCGAGCTCCTCTAGGGCTACCGATGTTGGCCATTGCTCGGGGAATTGGAGTTTGGGTACATCAACGGGGAATGAGGGTTCCGGTTGCTTCAAGCACGCGCGCCAAAAGGGCGTGAATACTTTGAAGGGGGTGCCGCCGCCCGTGGTGATGGCCTCTGGCTCAAACAGCAGCGTGCCCGGGTAGCGTTTGAAAGTAACCCCTTGCCGTTCCAGAGTTGTTTTGAGTTGACGCTCCTGGGGATCGGCCCAGGGCTGATACTGCCTCGAGCAAAACACTGATGTTGCACCGGTTTCCTCAGCTAATGTTGCTAATGCGGTGACGCTATCGCCGGTGCGTATCACCAGTCGACCATTGCGTTGCTTCAAGCTGCTTTCGAGTGATGCAAGGCTGTAGTGTAACCACCACCGACTAGCCCCACCTATTGCCCAGTCACCACCTAGCCGATCGTCGAAAATAAAGACCGGAATGACTGGACCCCGTTGTGCCGCGGCGACGAGCCCCGGGAGATCGGTTAAACGTAGGTCGTGTCGGAACCAGAAGATACTCGTGTCAGACATGCAAGCTCCTTGGGGCCAGCGATAGGAGAGAGTTGATCGACCGCGTCGACAAATGTTTCAAGCGCGTGGTCGGTTATCTTGAGGGCAGCCAAGTCATCGGCGCGGGTAATACCCTCGTTGAGAATGACGATCGGTTTACCCAGGGCATGGGCCTGTTTGCAGAAGCGAAAACCCGAGTAGACCTGTAACGAGCTACCGAGAACCAACAGACCATCACATGCGGCTAGCGCCTGCTCGCAGGCCTCCACCCGAGACCGCGGGACCGTTCCGCCAAAGAAGACAACGTCGGGCATCAGCATGCCACCGCAAGCCTCGCAGTCAAACGGCCGAATGGTCGCGACGTCTGCATCGCTCAAGTCCGCATCACCATCGGGCCGGGGTTGCACACTAAAGCCACTGTGTTGCGGGTTTAGTCGTAACAGTTGCTGCTGTACGTATTCGCGCTCGTACCCAGCGCCACAATCGAGGCAACAGACTCGATCCAGCCTTCCGTGCAGGTCTATAACCTGCTGGCTACCCGCACGTTGGTGTAGACGGTCAACATTTTGGGTAATGATGAGGCCCACACGATTCAGACTTTCCAGACGTGTCACGGCCAAATGAATGGGATTGGGTCGCGCATCGCGCACACCCGGCCAGCCGACCATGGAGCGTCCCCAGTAACGCCGACGCTTGCTGAGTTGGCTGATGAACTCTTGATGCTGTATGGGCGTCACGCGCAACCAGTTGCCCCGTGCGTCCCGGTAGGTGGGTATGCCGGAGTTGGCGCTGATACCTGCACCTGTCAGTAGTAGCCAGCGGTCGTAACGCTGGAAATACTCCACTAAATGTTCAACCGATTTTGACATGGGACGTATACGCAAGGGTGAGGTGGGCGGTTGCCCCGATATTGGGTTTTTGATGGAGGTTGTATGCACATTTTGGTCACCGGTGGGACGGGTTTCATCGGCGGTGCATTGCTGCCCGCACTAGCCAGCCGTGGCGAGCGTGTGACGGTACTGACGCGCCAGCGCCGCCCAATGGGCCAAGGACAGGGGCAGGTTGCTTACGTCAATGCGCTGGATGACATCACAGATCCCGTTGACGCGGTGATCAATCTCGCAGGCGCATCATTGGCCGCTCGGCGATGGACCGCTGCTTACAAACGGGAAATACGTAGCAGCCGTGTCGATTTTACCCAGCAGTTAGTAGCCTGGATGGCCTCTCGCCAGATGCCACCCAAGGTGCTGATTAGTGGCAGTGCCATCGGCTTTTACGGTGCTTCTGGGGATGCACGGTTTACGGAATCTTCGGGAGGGGCGTCGGACTTTGCAGCTACCCTGTGTCGGGATTGGGAACAAGCGGCGTTGGCTGCCCAGAGCGATTCGACCCGCGTTGTGCTGCTGCGATTGGGCGTTGTGTTAGATGCGGGGGGCGGCGCACTGACCGAAATGATGCGCTCGTTCCGCTTTGGTGTGGGTAGTTGGCTCGGCTCTGGCAGCCAGTGGCTCAGCTGGATTCATCGAGGGGACGTTGTAGCTGCCATCTTGGCTGTGCTCGATAACCACGTGACGGGACCGTTCAATTTGGTGGCGCCGACGCCAGTGAGCCACAGGGCTTTTTGCGATGCCCTAGCCCGCAGGCGACGCGTCTTATTTAAGGCGGGGGTTCCCGGTGTTGTGATGCGAACACTTTTGGGTGAGATGGCGGAGTCGCTGCTACTCACCGGTCAATGGGTTGTACCTGAGCGTTTGCACCATGAGTTGGGATTCGAGTTCACTTTCCCCTCTATCGATGAAGCGTTGGCCGATATTTTGAGCTAGCCCCGAGCCTGCAGCGACGGTGAGCTGTGGGGAATTGGGTCTGGCTACTCAGTAGTTGCCCACGTCGTGGTAGTCGTCCCAGGCGGCCTTCATCTCATCCTGCTTTTGCAGTTTCTTAAGGGCGGAGCGCTCTAGCTGGCGCACCCACTCGCGGCTCACCCCCATGGTCTCCGCGACTTCCGCTCGAGACAGGGGTGGGCCGTCGTGGAGACCCCATCGAGCGATTACTACCGTTCGCTCGGACTTATCGAGTTTGTCGACCGCATGGCTCAAAAAACGATGCAGAGAGGCCTGCTCTGCAGATTCCTCGGTGTCACCAAATGCCTCACTGGGCAGGGTTTCCACAAGGCTTGTCTCGTCGTCATCGAAGCGCGGTGCATCGAGTGAAACGCCTAAATTGCGCAGCTGGAGCAACTGCCGGGTTTTCTCTATGTCCATACCCAACTTAGCCGCGAGAGTTTCGTCGTCGGGCTCCAGACCCGTTCGCGCCTGCTCGACCGCTCGCTCTTTATAGAGACGCCCCATCTGTTCCTGAACATGGGTAGGGAAGCGTACTAAAGTGCCCACATCCCCGACGTAACGCCGTACCGCTTGCGTGATCCAGTTGAAGCAGTAGGTGCTGAAACGAAAGCCTTTCTCGAATTCAAACTTTTCAGCGGCACGTATGAGTCCCAGCGTCCCCTCCTGGACTAGGTCCAAATAGGACACACCACGCCCCTTATACTTTGCCGCGATGGAGTACACCAATCGCAGATTGTGCATGACCAAGGCGTCCCGCGCTTCGCTGTAGTGTCGAAGGCTTTGACGCAGTGTTTTAAGTTGGTCCCGTTCGAGTGACAGCGCCAATACCGGTGGGTTCCACTGGCGCTCCCAATTAGCGATGGCATCGGCCACGCTATCGGGGAATTGCCCGCCGGCGCGGCGGAGCATGGCCACCGCCATACCAACCGTAAGGCTCGCGGGGAGTTCGAGGGCGTCCGTAAGTTGCCGTCGCTGTTTATCGGAGCGTGCCCGGGTAAATTTAGTGGCGAATTCACTGGCTTGCTCCCGTTGATTACCGTCGGTGAAGTAGGCCGCCAGCTCACGCCGCAACACAAAATGCTGTTCTCTATTGGCAAAACGCCCGATATCAGGGGGGTTGATTTGGCATTGACTGACGAAGGTGTGAAGGTAATTGCGCAGCTCCGTCGATGTCGCAAACAGCTCGTGCAAATCTTTAACAGCCCGCCATTTTCGCCCGTCGACTTCTCGCTCCTGCTCCGCCGTCAACAGGGGATAGCGTCGCGCTTCAGCGAACATCAATTCAAGATCTTTCTCGTCGCCCTGGTCAACCGTGCTCATGGCACACCTCTAGACATCTTTGGTTGTAATACCTACGACCGTAAGAAGCACTGAGATTGAAATATGGACAGTTTGTTCATGTAGAGGGTGAACAAAATATGAACAGCAATTAACGCTGAGACATCCAACTTGCTTTCTTGGCCGTACACCTCGACAAATTACTGACAAAAATGAGCCTCACATGAATGCGCCCCTCAACAACTTCACGGTTCTCGAGCCCCGCCCCTTGTATGGCATTGGCACGGTTGCTCGACTAACGGGTCTGAAGCCGGACACGCTGCGAGTGTGGGAACGCCGCTACGGCTTGGGTGCAAGCTACAAGTCGGCCTCGGGCCGACGCCAATATACCCAAAGTGATTTGGAGCATTTGCAGCTCATTGCCGCTCTCGTTAACGACGGCGCGCGCATCGGTGAGATTGCCTCGTCCGAGCGCAAGACCCTCGAGCTTCTTCTGAAAAGTCGCGGTAAGCAACTACAGCGCCAGCTACCGCCGACGAAGCCTCAGGTTGTGTTCGTGGGCGAATCGCTGTGTAATTGGCTCGATGAACATCAAGGCTGCATTTCAAGTGTCAGTGCACTGCTATGCCGCCGTAGTCTTGCCGATGCGGTCGACAACTTGGTTCTCGAGGGCCCCGTAGCACTCCTTGTCGTTGAGTGTGCCGCGCTCTCGAACAGTCAGATCAATGCGGCGGAAGTGTTAGCCAAGCAACTTAATGCGGGTGGTACCTTGGTAATGTACAAGCTCGCTAATGAGCGCTGGTTGGAAGAGCTGGAGCGTCGAGGTGTGAGCACCCTTGAATTTCCGCCAGAGACCGCGCGCTTTGCTTACGAAATGGGCAAAGTCGTCGTCACAGCCGATACGGAGCAGGGCGAATTTGATTTGGGTGACCTGGTGCAACCAAAACCCCGACGCTACAACGACACGGAATTATTGGCTGCGGCCAAACTCAAAAATACCCTCAATTGTGAGTGCCCGAAGCATCTGTCCGACTTGCTGTTGGCACTCAATCAGTTCGAGGAATACAGTACCCAGTGTTCAGTCGAGAATTGGCAGGACGCGGCTGTGCACGCAAGTGTGTACGCTTACACCAATCAGGCTCGGCATCTGATGGAGAAAGCCCTTACCGCGGTCTTGGAAGAGCGTGAGGTGGAATACACCGCGCTTGTGCAGGCGCAGGCTAAGTCATGAGCACAGCTAACACCACTCAGACCATGCCCTGTCGTGGTTGCACACGCGCTTGCCCCAATATTGATCGTTGTCAGGGTAAACCTTGGCGTCAAAGCAGACCTACGGTATCAGCGTCACGTCAGCCCTTGGGCGGTGAAGGCACGCTGATGGTAAAGGGGTAACAACAAAGGTGCTTAAGTGGATAGCCATCGGCCTCAGCGCAGGTATGTTTGCCTTCAGCGCGTGGATTTATGGTCAATCGGGGGATTGGGTGGCACTGGTATTTATGCTGGTCTCAGCTGTATACGGGCTGTTATTCGCCAGCGGGCAGCTTGATCACATGTTTAACCGTATCGATCCGTGAGTGGGCGTTTAAGTTGCGGCTAGGTTAATGAGCGCCAAAAGATAAGGGCGATAACCGTCGGGCAAACCCAGCGCACATAAAGTGGCCAAATCATCCAGAACCAACCTTTAGATGCCTCTGTGTCATTTTTTTTGAGTTCACTTAACAAGCTATTTCTGCGCCATACCCAGCCAGCATAGACGCACATGAGGAGGCCCAGTAGGGGTTGGCCATAGCGTGTACTGACGGTGATAACCAGTCCAAACAGCTGTTCAAAGTTCAAAGCGATAACACTGCTGATGACAGTGATTGCCAAGCCTGCGATAAGTGCGGCGCGGCGGCGCTGCCAACAAAAGCGCTCTACCAAAAAGGCCACGGGGACCTCCAGCATGGAAATAGAGGAGGTGAGCGCCGCCATTGCCATGAGGCCAAAGAAAGCGGT
>CAJXNM010000034.1 GCA_913057135.1 uncultured Halieaceae bacterium | reverse complement strand
GAACTCCTCGGTAGCCATGTAGGCAGAGCAATAGCGGTATACAAAAACCTTGATGCCATAGACAGCACCCCAAGCGACCTCGATGACCGACCGGAGATGACACCCGAAATCCTAGAGGCGTTAAATGCTCATCTCGATAGCCATTACCGGCAAACCCTCGATGAGCCCATTCCTATGCTGGAGGGTTACAGTCCACGAGAATGTGCTGCAGACCCACGATTGCAGCATCTAGTGATCACCTGGTTGAAGCATCTGGAAAACAGCGACGCCCGCTCGCCCAACGAAAACTATGATTTCGGTTGGATATGGCAAGAGTTGGGACTGAAGCGCCATTTTGTACCATAATGCTGAGGCTGAGGACGGGATTAAGCCTATGGCAACTGGCAACTGGTACCTAGAAGGCTATCTGTACCAACAAGAGCGCATGCATCGCTTACCTGTGGAAGGCGACTACTTCACCATTGGCCGCAGCCAAAGCTGTGATTTGGTCTTAAATCGACAGGATGTGTCTCGCCTCCACTGCCACCTAACGGAGCGCGAAGGCCATTTGTATGTGGTCGACAATCAAAGCACCAATGGAAGCTTTATTAACGGCCTACAGGTTTCCGATGAGCAAGAGCTGTTGCATGGGGACATTCTCAGCGTTGCCAATACCGACATCCGCATCATCCAGGATCACGACAGCAGCCCGCAAATTACAGCGACAAAGGTGGTCATCCACAATGCCGATGACCAACGTTTGCTCGCCGGTGTGCGCCAGCTCGAGCAGCTGCTTGAGCTTAAACAGGTAACCACACACTTTCATGGCATCTTCGATCTCAATCGGCAATTACATGGTCATGAAGCACTGGGTCGTGGTGCCGCTGCAGATCTGCCCGAGGCCCCGTGGCCCTTATTCCAAATTGCGGAAAGTGGTGATCTGGCAGTTCCCCTCAGCCAATTATTTCGGGAAGTGGCCACACGTGCCTTCAATGAACAAAGGGCTGGCGGATACCTTTACCTGAATATTCATCCCCAAGAGCTCGATCGACCCGATAACTTACTGGATAGTCTGAAATCCCTTCGAGGGGTCTATCCCAACACGCCCATCCGCATCGAAATCCATGAAGATGGCATAGCGGATCTCACACTACTAAGGGATTTCCAAGCGGGTTTGGCGCATTTAAATATGGAGTTGGCCTATGACGATTTCGGCGCGGGGCGCGCCCGTTTATTAGAGATGGTGGAAGTACCGCCGGCGGTCGTGAAATTCGACATTGGCTTAATTCGCAACATTCATTCTGCGCCCCAAACAAAGCAACACATGGTGGCAGCACTTGTGAAACTGGTACGAGAAGTGGGAAGCTGTGCCTTAGCCGAGGGTGTAGAGCATCACGATGAGTTCCTCGCTTGCCAAGATCTAGGCTTTGAACTGATACAGGGGTATCTGTTCGGCAGGCCAGCGTCGATACCACAAAGCGCGCCGGTCATCAGTTAGCCCCGAGACGTTAGCGCTACTGCAGCGGAGGTATCATGCATGTCCAGCCCGTCCAGTCGCCCAGTGAGAACGGCAAAAGTGTTCATTGTTGGCTGCCTATCGACCTTGGCACTGCTACAAGTCATAGATTGGCTGCACCTCGGTAAGCACGAACAAATTGCTCAAATAGTATTGCTGGCATTGGCGGCTGTGGTTGTTCCAATCAGCAGTATCGCGGCGTGGTTTTTGGTACTCACCTCCAAAGGATTGATTCGAGACGACCAGGTAGAAGCGCAAGAGTCAGTAAACCGCGCACCAAGCTCAGTCATTGAGCAAAATTGGCGCTCGTCCACACCATCGCAACAGGACTCTCAGCAACCGGTAGCGGCATCAGCTCCCGGGGACATGCCCCAACCGGCACACCTATCGTCAAGCCTTGGCGCCGTAGCACCCAATAGTCATGATGACGTGACTAGGCCCCTTATTGATTCTGCCAACATCGCCCGCTGGCGACTTGTGATCGAAACGGGGCCCGAGGCCGGCAGTCAGTTCCCCTTAAAAGAAGCCATGCTCGCCGGTCGCGCGCCCTATGCAGACCTACTACTGCAGTCCAACCGAATCTCCCGAGAACATGCTCGTTTTAGCATTGAAAATGGCGCACCAATGGTAAGTGACTTGGCATCCCGCAACGGCACCCATGTCAACGGCCGTCGTATAACAGCACCACAGCGCCTAGAGGCTGGGGATGAGGTCCGTCTGCACGACGTGATTATTCGAGTCGTGCAGAGAGACGTAGCAACCGATACCTAAGTGCGGGCGAAGTTAAGCTCGGCATGAGCAACGTGCGTCTACTTAGCTACTTCAAAAACCACCAAGCTGCGGCAGCCGCAATAACAACAACAGCAATGACCGATGCCCATAACACTGTTTTGTTACCTGACGATTGAGTGGCCACTGAGGACGCTGTTTTCCCTGATGCACCGGGCTGGGGATGAAATACCATCCGAACATCCCCTAACTCCAGCAGATCCCCCGCCCCTAGGTAAGCAGACAGCCGGCGTTCACCGTTAATAAAAATGCCGTTGGTCGATACTAGGTTCACTACCCGCCATTGGCCGGCATCGTGAACTAACTGAGCATGCCGGTTGGACAGGCTTGGCTCATCGAGGTAAATCTCGCAGTCATCATGGCGTCCGATTTCCCAGGTATCGGGTGCTGTCCCATCGCCCAACTCTAGCTCAATGACATCGTCACCGGTGGTTAAGCGCTGACTGAATACGACTAAGTGGGCAATATCCGAGCGTCGCGTTCGAGGAATATCCTGAGGCGATACATCGCTGGATCCCGACATGAACTGGGTACCCTCACTGGTACCGGTATCGGTCCAGGCACCCGGCACCTGCGATAGATCGGGTGTTGGGTGTGTTGGCGACGCTTGGGGTACGGGTTCAGGTATACGAATTTGCGTGGCGTCGTCGGGTACACTTTCGGCGTTATCGCCACTGGGTAGGGGTTGCCCATCGAATACAACCCGGTAACAGTGGGTATCAAAGCAGATATGGTCCCCGTGCCCTAACGCCACGGTCTCTTTTGTGGCCACACCATTCACGGTAGTGCCATTCGCTGAACCATTATCGGTGACGGTGGCACCCTCGTCAGTCACCGCTAGCGTCGCGTGATTACGTGACACTCCCGTAGATTCAATGGTGATGTCTCGCTCGGGGGAGCGACCAACTGTCACTGTGCCCACCACATCCACGGCCACCCCATCCTCTGCCAAGAGCTGAACCTGTGTCACCATTGTTTTTGCATCCTGTTTAATCGCTGGGTACCAGAGTACCGATAAAATTAGAGCGCGCCGATTATGTCACGGGCCAATACGCCAATCTCAAAAAAATAGGCCATTACTACGCCCAAGCCCAACAAAGCCACAAGCAGCAACCCTTTGAGCCAAGCAGCTTTTGCTGAGCGTGGCTCGGGTACGACAGGGGTTGCCGCAGGGGGCATTGCACCAAATTGGGTCTGGTTATCGTTCGATGTCGTTGCATCAGTGGATTTACGAGGAGCTACTTTACGTCGTTGGACAACACGCTGAGCTCGCTCCAACCGATTATCGTCAACATGATAGGTCCACAGGGGTGTAAATGGCCTCTCGACGTCATCCCCCTGGCCTTCGAGACAACCCAGTACCACGGTAATGTTATCGGAACCTCCACCTTCAACAGCAGCCCGAACCAATAACTCAGCCTTCTCTGGTAGCGAGTGCTCACTTGAGAGGATTTGGCAAAGGCTTCGGTTATCGACGACGTCGCTCAAACCATCGCTGCATAACAGAAGGATATCGCCCGCGGTCAAATCACCCACTGACTCCTCAACCTGTAGTTGAGCCGGATCGCTCAAGCCGATGGCCTGCCATATGGTGTGGCGATCTGGGTGGCTGGCCTCTTCCTCATCGGTGAGCTGGCCCTGCTGAATCAATCGCTCCGTGACCGAGTGATCTCGGGTAAGTAAATGCAGATCACCATCAAATCGGTAAGCGCGGCTGTCACCAACCCAAGCCAAATGGACTCGCTGGCCTTGGAAACGCGCGGCCACCACGGTCGAACCCATGCCTTGATGACTTGAGCTTTGCCCTCTGACAACATCATTGGCCGTACGAATAGCACTGGCGAGACTCTGCTCGTCGACAACGTGCTGCTCTAGGGTCTCGACAGTGAGTCGACTGGCGACCTCCCCCGCATCGCGCCCGCCAACACCATCGGCTACCACCAATAACTGATGTGTTGGCAATACCAATAGGCTGTCCTCGTTGTGACTGCGCTTACCAACGTGAGTCGATGCGCCGGTAACGAGCGCCAAAGAGCTCACAATGCGGTCCTGACCATGCGCGCACTTACTGCAAATTGCTGTGGCGAGAACGCATCTTCATTGGCGAGGGTTTCATACCAATTGTCCATCGATTGCTTGAAGCCCCCCTCATCACCCAGGCTAATACTGATCGATTCCACGGCTAAAAACGCCAGTTCGGCGGCGGTAAAATGTCGGTAGCGGCCACTAGCTGCGGCATCGAGTAACTGCCGTCTTAAAACCCGTTGTTCGTCAGCACTGACGCGCGTATCTAGCGCTACATCAACCATAGGCTCAAGGGTAGCCACAAGGTTTTCAGCCTCGGCTTGCAAGACAGCGACACTGGTTTGTGATGCTTGATGTAAGCGTTGCCAACCATTCTCAAGCTCCTTCGCTGAAGCCCAGCCAAGGGCGTCAACAGCGGTCATCAGCACGGTCAAAGGACCATCGTTTAACCGAACCGTGCCGGGGGGTAATGGGTCCGGCTGGCCCTCGGGCTGCCAACGCAGCGACGCCATACTGTGATGGCAGTCATGGCACTGATAGAAGGCCAACTCGGGCATGACCGGATGCCCTGGATACAAAGGGCTATTTAACAATGCCAAGCTCTGCTGACTTTGCAGTACCAGACCCGCCAACATCAAGCTGGTGGCTGGATAAACAATTTTGCCGCGACGCAGATAGTCGTCGTCCACCGTGTAGTGCGCGGGCTGGTTAGCGGTGAACGTCAGCAGATCAAAGCTGAGCCTAGGATGACCCGCACCCATAATCTCGTGACTGGCAAACTTGTCTTGGGTGCCCAGATGACAGGACAGACAGAGCTTGGCGCGAGCCACCGGTTGATCGGTCGGATAAAGCCCACGCAATATATTATCGGTGTGACTGGTACCCGCCTCGGCATGGGACTCAAGCCAATCTTGTGAGCCACCGTGACAGGCCTCACATCCTACACCATCACTAATTTGAAAGCGTCGGCCACGCTGGTCACTGGCGACGTTATCGGCGTGGCAATCGAGACAAATTTTCGCAGACGTGGCACTGGGCAAGCCCAGTTTCTCGGCGATGCGCCGGCTTTGATCCGTCTCTAAGGTCTTGTAAGCACGGCTGTGATAATCCCGGCGCAACCAAAACCGGTATTCATTCAACCAAACTGGACTGTCCTCCGCCTGGCTGGTCTTGCCATGGCAAACGCTGGACGCACAACTTGCCACACCCTCATGAACCCGCTCATCGAACTCTGGCAGTGGCTGAGCCACTGCCAGTCCAGTGGTCAGGGCGAAGCAGGCGGCGAGTTTTCTACAAACCATGGAGTGCCATCCTCCTTCAGGAATAATTTTCGCATTTCTTCAAGATTGAAGGGACGTGAGCCAATACGACCAAAGACCGCAACCTGCCCCCCTGTTTCATCCACGCCGCGATCACGCTCTAGCGGATCGTTAAGGGCTAAGGCCGGTGACGCGGTGGGATAGCTCGCTATGAGCTCAGGTTTTGGTTCTGGGCTGAAGCCGTAGAAATTGGGCTGTGTACTGGGTGACGTGAGTTGAATAATTTTAAGACCACCCGCCCCATCGGCCACATAAGCAAACAAGGACGCATTGGTTGATGCAACCGCCACATCGTTGGCATCCGATAAACTGCCGCGGAACAGGGTATACAGCTTAGGCTCCAGTGGTTTGGTGATATCCACAATCGCCAGACCCG
Source organism: uncultured Halieaceae bacterium (assembly GCA_913057135.1). Taxonomy (GTDB): domain Bacteria; phylum Pseudomonadota; class Gammaproteobacteria; order Pseudomonadales; family Halieaceae; genus Luminiphilus. Next base: position 21,360 of record CAJXNM010000034.1, on the reverse strand, counting down.
CTGGACCATTGGCCACATAGGCGTAGGTACGCGCCAAATGTAATCTGCGTGCGTGGCTCAGGGGCAACGTCGCCTCGGGGATCAAACGCGCCTGCTCGGGCAAGCCAACGTCTACCACCTTCAAACCGTCTGCATCGGTCACCCATAAATAGCGGAATTGCAACGCCGCGGAATGTCCCTGATTCAATTCAATAACGTTGACGACTTTGGGCTTTAGTGGGTTATCCAAGTTCAAGATGACCAGACCCGCATCGGCTATGACGTAAGCGTAGTAACCACCCAACTCAAGGTAGCGCGCACCGTCTAAAACACCATTGGCATTCCACGTCAGCGCCCGCTCAATAAAGTTATTGCGAGGCTCGGCATCGGCCAAGGTGTTGATATTGCTGAGTATCAAGCCCTCTTCAGCATCGGTGACCAACATGTAGTTATAAATAGGATGAAAAGGCTGCTCGAGGTTGGTCTTACGCATCAAGTCGCCTTGGTTACGCTCGGGCGCAATCGGTTGAGTCGTCGGCAGCACAACACAGGTCGCGTTTGCCGACGGCAAGTGGGTATCGTGCCCCAGTGCACTGAAGGGTGCGGTGATAATACGTTGCGATATCCCTTTATTGGCAATGCCTGCCACATCGTAGATGCGGGTTCCTTTGCGACCCTCGGCGCTGAACAAGTACTCGCCGCGATTCTGAATACAGCTCGATGGACCCGACGCATGGCTGTAGCCCGCCTCGAGCACGCGACCCGCGTCTTGATGGCGAGCGAAGTCATCGGGATAAGCGTAGCGGTGTAGGTAACTGCCGAATACCGCCTGGGGCTCATTCCACTCGGTGACTTGCACGCCAGTGACATCAGACTCACCACCAACGTAAACGTAATGCCCCATGAAGTTCACGAAATCGGTACCCAACATTAACAACTGAGCCATGATGGCGTTGTTATCGTTAGCGGCCGATAGGTGACAGTCCTCGCACTCTTTGGTCTCTGTTTTTCGCACCGTGTGCGCAAAGTGTGGGTTGAACGCTTGGGAACTATGCCCCGAGGCGGCAATAGGTGGTTGTAGCGCGTAAATACGCTCTCGATTGGCATTGGTCGAAGACAGGATCAACGCTGAAGTCGAGCGCACCGGCGCAATTTTCCCACCCTTGGCCGTTTCACGTCGTCCCAAAAGGAACATCTGGTCCCGAGATACCTGAGGATTGTAGGTGGCGTAATTGCGCGTCTCACCCCCCTCGTAGTGGTGGCGCTCGGTCTTGTTATTCGCCTCAATCGGCAGGTGACAGCCAGCACAACTTGTGGTCCAGGACGTATGACAGGTGTAGCACTCCATCTCCTCATCAGCATGGGCGAGTGATGCCGGGTTATCCGCCTGACCCCAGTCTTGGGTATCCACGTCCTTACCCACCAATTTAGCGCGGGCCGCTTTGGGGTTGTAATCCGCATGCTCGGGATTAATGGAATCCCGCACTTGACTAACGACCCACTCAAGACCGGGATCAACCGCTGAGCGTTGAATTAGTTGATTGTCGCGCCACTCGAAGCGCAGTCGACCATCGGGGTTGCGAATAGCACCGAGATCGGTACCACCCTCTAAAGCAGCCGGTCCCGAGGTAAACAAATTCGGGTAGCTGTTTACCGAGCCATGGCAGTCTTTACAGTCAATCTCCACGGCCGCGGCGACCTCGCTCTGTAGGTGACCGTTACCGTGCCCGTCTTGGTGGAAGTGGCAATCGACGCAGTGCATACCCGCATCAAGGTGGATCGACGACATGTGTACAGCTTTTTTGAACTTATCGGGATCATCATTGGCCACCTGCTCACCCTCTGCATCGAGTAAGTTACCTTTACGATCCCGTTTGAAGACCGCCCGGAAATTCCAGCCATGGCCGTGGTAGTCCGCAAACTGGGTGTCGTTAAACTCATCATTCATATCCCAGACTTGCTTGGTGAACTCCAGGTCAGCCCACTTACCTCGGGGCGCAGCACCTTCTGGGTTGCGTTCCAGCACATCGTGCCGCTCAGCATCGGTGGGATAGACCTGCTTCTCGGGCCACATCAGCGGCGCATCTGACTCGTAATCCCACATGGTGTAACCCAAGTAACTATTCAAAAACATATTGGGCTGATGCATGTGACAGATCATGCACTGACTAGTGGGAATGGCACGGGTAAAGGCGTGCTGCAACGGATGGCCCGACTCATCATCGGGAATAGTCGGGTCACCGGTCTGGGTTTTGCCGTCATGGCCAAACTTGGCGTAGGGCCCCGAGTGCCGCGGGTCTCGGTCGTTGGCGTACACCACATGGCACGAGGCGCAGCCGGAACTACGGTAATCCCCCGGCTGATCGTTGGTACCCAAGAACCAAGTGATCGGGTCGTTCAAACGGGTTTTGGTGATGTTAATAAGCGGCACAGAGATACGTGCACCGGTGCCGGGCCCTCGGTTCGATTGGCGAAAATCCGGGCGACCGGGCTCTTCAATGCGCTGTAATTGCCCTAGGGCGTTGGGCAAACCGGTCTCGGGGAACAGGTTGGAGATATTACGACCACCGCGCTCAAAAACACGAAAGACGTCGGCGGGCTTGACGGTTTCCCATGCTGGCAACGGATACAGCTCTGGCACAATGCTGCGCAAAATCATCTCTTCAGTGGGTTCCACGGGATTTTTGAGCATCGCGGGCTCACCATCGCGGGTGTAAGCCTCACCCAGAATGGCGCGCTTGTAAGGCAAAATGCCATTGTTATATGCGGCAGCTGCCCAGAACATAGACACAGTGGACATCAGGCTTCGCTCGGCCGCTACGATGATTTCCATGTGGCATGCGCCACAAGCTTCTCGGACCACACGATAATCAGATGGATTCACAAAACGAACATACTCAGGGCTCTCTTTGTTGAGCAGCGTGTAGCTTCGTTTTGGGTTTGCACTTGATGGGTAGTGCCAAGCCTCTGGATAACGCGGCAAAACGTGCGCGCGCTCCATGGATGCCATGTAGGCAGGGTTAGCGTAGCCCTGACCACTGTGTCCACTGCGCCAAAATTCAGTAGCGTTGCCACCATGACAATCCGTGCACCCAATCTTGACGGCAGGGTTGGCGTGCATCGTTTTAGCGTCGGTACCCTCGTGGCAACTCAAGCAACCCTCACTCTTAGCCATCATTTGCTCATGGGTTTGCTCTTTCGGTGCAGGCGGGGCTGTCACCCATTCGCGCTCGACTGCCTCATATCCATCAGCGGCAAATAGCTCATCACTGCCAAGGAGTCCTAAAGCGGTTCCAAGTAATAAAGCCACCGCGGTTAGCGAGCGTTGATTCTGCGAAGTGCGCATTCGGTAAACTCCTTGCAACACCAATTAAAACGTCAAGACAACGTTGGTAAGGAAAGAATAGGGATCACTCTGGCCATAAAGCGCCGAGAAGCCGTCGGTTGTCAGCAGTTGGGCGTAGCTCACCCGTACAACAATGTTTTGGGTCATAAAGGGTCGCCAAATCAGCGCCGCCGACAGGTCATAACCAATACTATCGTCTATGGCCCCCTGCGCTCGAGCCACTTCCACTGGCGCAGTTTCGGCAAAGGCCAAATAGTTGGCGTTCAAGCTAAGACGAAGCTCTGGCAACAAATCCATGTCCGCACCAATACCCGCCAGCACAATGCCGGGGTTAGTGAAGTTAGCTTGCCCGTGCTCTTTATTGGGGCGCATGCTGTTGAGCACCCCATTGCGCGATGACAGTGCTACACGCCCACCGCCGATGAGCGGCGTACTCTGACGGATCCAGTAGCTGGTGTCGGCACCGGCGAACTGTGGATTTTCAAAGATGGCATCGAAACCTTCAGATTTGTCATCGAAGGGATCCTTGTCACCAGACCCATACAAGAATGATGCACGCACGCGAAGCCAGTCGAAGTCGATAGAGGGTTCTATGGCAAAAAAGTAGGCTTCAACATCACTATCGCGCTGATCAAATACACTCGAACGCTCCTCGCCCAGGGCGACATAAGCCGATGCGGTCAAATTCAAGCGCCCAAAATGGCCATCACCGTTGTAGCCGAGATAGGCGACATCATATTCACGGGGTTGTTCTAAGCCGATCGATGCCGGGCGAGCGATAAACCCATTTTGATCGTAGAAAACATCGGTCTCACGATTTTCCAGATAAATAGCCGTTAACTGAGAGAAAAAACCCAATGTCGGCTGATCTTGCCAGTACAGATTAGCGACAACAATATCTTCATCACGAAGATCTTCACTGACACTGTTCAAACCACTATTGGTATCTTTCTCAAGGCGCCGGAACCAGCCTAGGTTGTACTGTATGCGGTTATTGTCTCGCGTACCAAATAGACGCACACCCATTGGCGAGTCTTGGAATAGAAAACCTCGGAAGTCGCTAGAGAATGGCTGAATACCAATGCGCAAACTATCAAAATCGTAACGATCAGACACATTACGCAGGTGTTTATCGACGAACAGTGCCTGCACACCAATGTGGGTATCGGTGCGCGTATCACGCTCATCAGGATTAACGTTTAGTGCCAAGGTCTCTTGGACTTCGGTGTAGTTTACGTTGAAGACAGGTGTAAATCGGAACTCCCAATCCGGCGGCCGAAAGACGGTATCCCCCTGGTAATAAACAAACTCGGTCGCAACGGTTTGCAGTACCGCCCACTGATCATAATTCCCCAAGACATCAATGCGCCCTGGCGCAATTGTAGTCTGGCCACCAACAGGTGTTGGTACTTGGCGTACTTCAGCAACCGAGTCACTAATCGCCGTCACATTGAAGAACCAATCGTCATGCAGTGGCTTGTCGCCTTTTATAGTATTTTGATTGTACGGGTCCCACCATCGATCCTCATAACCCAGAGTATCCACAATGCGCCAACGATCTGGCACTAGTATCGGATCGTCATAATCCTGCGGACGAGGTTTAGGGACCGGAGATATGCTTCGGGCTGCTACAGGTCGATTGCGCACCACCACGCGGCTTTCGATTGAGTCAGATCCGGTCTTGTTTGGGTCCGCATTGGCCTCGGCCTCGTCTGCTGCGTCAACAAACAAGCATTCACGATTCGCACCTCCTGCACGACGGCGAGAACTCCGCGAGCGATCGCGATCGTACTGACAGTCGGCACCATCAATCGTTAGATCACTTTGGGCCGCTGCGGGCTCAGCGACGGATAGACATACCGCAACACTCAGCGGGGCAACAAACACCGCTAACCACCGACTTATTTGGCCTTCCACCGGCGACAACTTCGAGCATCTTCGGCTTGTATTGCCATCAAGATCTTGCTGCGTATCAACAGAAAAATGACATCGATGACCCAATTTACATTGCATTTCTGCGAGCTTATTTACCATCGCAAACCTGCTCCTCATCCGAATCGATGAATGGTGCCTGTGGGCACTGTACATACCGTAATTGCGTCCCACCTGGACTCAACTGGTCCGCGCGCATTGCCAACGGTGCATTCCCCAGGGCCCCGTTCAGCACCAATCCCGCGTTGTGCACACCTAGGAAAGCGATCATGTCATCCTGGTCGACGCCATCCCCGGACACGCCAATGCCACCAATCAAACGATCGCCCCGGTAAATAGGTACTGAACCCGGAAATATTTGGGTGCCGTTAGCAATACGGGGAGCCGCGGCCACACAATTAGCGGTGGCGTCATTCGGTTGTACCCCCAGCGCGAAGGTCACATGGGTAATAATGCGATTGAACGATAGATCGAGCTGAAGACCAGTAGAAAATACGCTCCATTCATTATCGATAAAGCTCTTACTGAAAGGCCCATGAGAATTAGCTTCAATGCCATCGGGGAAGAAGGGCCGCGACAAGTTACCGCCCGCTCGATCGGAGAACGCAGTTCCGTCAGTGAGCGCCTGAGCGCCGACAAAGCCCTGAACCGCATCGACATAAGCCGGGATACTGACTCGACTCTTTTCACTCAAATCGGGGGCAAGATAGATCACCTCCTCGTCAATACCACGCAAGAAATCCGCAGCGTCCGTAGATGAAAATAACGTCGCCGTTCGCGCTTTTTGTAGTGATACATCAGCCCCAAAAACAGGCGCATCTCGGGTCCGTGCCATACCTAAAATGCGTCCATCAGTATCGACAACGCTGACCGTAACCCTCGCGTGGGTCCCACGGGGACGTCGGATTTGAGCCCGCGCTCTGTTTGCCACAGCTAGCGCAGAGTCGAGTAGCGTGGTGACTTCGGCCGCAGTTAGGGGAGCGGTACCATCGGCAATCGCCGCGCCATCGATGGGTGGAAAGCGCTCGTCGCCCTCGACATCAACAAATACAAAGGCATCTCTGTTAGGGAAACGGGTGGCAGGAACAATGCCCGACTCCGGCTGACCAAAAGCAGTCCCAGACCGGATCGTACCGTCGGTGTATCCGATAACTGCAATAAGCTCGCCTGGCTGCTCAGCATATGGACCGGCTTGTTCTGGGCTAACCCTTAACCCTGCGTAAGTCATATCGCTAAAACGAAACGTCTTACCGTCAATAGTTAGTCGATCACCACGGCGATCATCAGGCGCTGCAAAGCCAAACGTCGCGGCTAGCGCTATAGCCTCATCTACATCTTCGTCGGTATCGAGGATATTTTTATCTAGGCTGTAGCGACCATCGGCTATAACGCCCACACCCCCAACCGGTGTCCCCTGTTTGTACAGGGGAAATCCACCTGGATCAGCTGATAATCCGAGTGGACTGCGCTGTGGTCCCACCGTGACTTCCACACCGCTCGACTCTACGGTGAAGTCAGAGCAGGACAGCTGACTGAACTGAACCCCGAATAGTGGCCCTGCAGGTTGATTACGTTCACCGGGGTTAAAGTGCTCCTGCACAATCTGGCTGGCAGTACGACTTGAAAATGCATTACCCTCGCTAGAAAGATAAGCGCCGGTAAGCGCTTTACTAATGGCGGCAAGCCCATCACCGGGCACGGCTGCAGGCAGAATCAATCCCTCCAAACCGGTTGTGATGGGTGTTGGAAACTCGCTGGCAATTTCTATCGCCTGCCCCTCGGGATTCATTCGGTGCACTGCCAGCACGTTGCCGACACGATCAACCACAGCCAACGTCGCCAATTCCCCACGGGCGGTCGCTTCTGCAATGCCTTGAGCGAGCACCTGCCTAACGTCTTGCTCGGTTAAACGTACCACCTCGTCGGCACACTCACCGTCGCACTCGGTTCGATCACTAGCACTACCACTGGTAGTAGGTAAGTTGGCAGGATCATCAGTGCCACTGCCTCCACCGCCGCAGCCCACTAGCAACATCATTAAGGTGGCGATAAAACCTAAGCGCATCATGTCAGTCCTTCCCGGCAGAGATAGAGGGTTTTACACGGTCAGTGTGCAGGGCGTGAGTCACATCTCGCACCAGTACCGACTTATCGCCGGCTTCTCGGTGAAATCCATGGCAGCTAACGCAGTCGATGGCCGCATTGGCTGTTTTTTGGTCGTGGCATCCCAGGCAATTGTCTTCATTGGGAATCAGTACATCGGTAGCCACTTCAGAGCTCTTGGCACTGTGACATCCCAAACAATTAGCCTCTGGGTCACCTTTTAAATTGCGATGGCTAGCGTGATTAAAACGAGCTTCTGGAAACCATGTGCTGACCAATCGAACCGGGTGCAGCTGCCAACGATCCATCAACTCTGACGCACCGGTGTCAGCTACCTCGTGGCAAGTGATGCAGCCGGTTTTGGTCATTTGATAAGTGGCTTCTTTAGCCGCCTCCGCAAGACCACAATCGAGCCCAGACCCGACACAGGTAGCCGCAGCCTCTCGGCGTCCCGGTACTCGCCGCGGCTTCTCTAGAGCCCGCTCTTTACGCAGCACGGGGTCGGTAAATTCCCGGATAAAATGCGCTTCCATGGCAACGAGGGCAGCACGCAGATTGCCGTGGGGCAGCTCTATATCCGGGTTGAACACATCGAAACTGAGTTCGTGACAGCTGCGGCAGTGGGCATCCATACTGATGGGCTTGAAATCGAGGCCATCGGCGGTCTTCTCGTGACAATCGGCACACAGCATGGGCCGACCCGAGTCCTCCAGAGTGACTTTGTCCGGGTTCATGTGTACTTTGTGATTATTCTTTAGCATTGAACTACTCGGCGGCGGTGTCATCCCAAGAGCCACCCGCACCCGCTCACGCTCCCAGCCCCCAACAGCCATGGGGCCTTGAGGCCGCCAGTAGGCGTACTTGAATGAGGGGTGGGCGGCTTTGGTGAACGCGTGCACCGCGTCCATTTTCCCCGGTGACGAGTAGGCCCAGTCGTCGGGTTTTGCATGGCAATGGGTGCATAAGCCGTTGTCGCGGCGAGACAGGTAGGCGGGTTCGTTGTGCTCCCGATGACAGTGTGCGCATTCCACGCCGGTAAAGGCGGCAGCGGCTTGTGCAGACTGGTGCGCAAGATTCACGTGCTCGTGGGTGTCGCTATGGCAACTGAGACAGCTGTCATCGGTAACCGACACAAACGGCGTCTGATGGCAAGCGTCACATTGGGCGGCAATACCCGCTGTACTATGGGCCGATGAAATAGGACCGGTACTCCAGATGGCATCGGTGATAGGGGCATGTTGGCGGGCCAAATCTCGGGTACTCTCGAACAAGCTAAAACCCGGTACGATCGCCGCCACGAGTAACACGAGAGCCAGTAAGCCGTAGCTGAGCCGACGCAAACTCGGAAGATGCTGTTCAACGTTAAGCTGCTGTTGCCAGCGACCCTTAGCATCGGGCCCACCACTGATCGATAGCCCCGCATCAAAGCCTGCAGGTACATCGATACCCGATAATTGATAGGCACCGCAATGCGCTTCCTCGCCCACCATTAACGTCAGCTGTTTGCAGCGCTTGCCCGCACTATCGGTTAATTCGCCATTACGGGCGGTGAGCTTGAGAGCACCACTTTTCGCGCTGACGACAATGGCGCAGGGAAAACCGGGCAGCACGACCTGAGCATCGGCACTATCACCTAGCTTCAGTGACGCACCCTCGAAAGCTTGTTCGGAAAACGTGGCTTGGGAAACGTGCAGCTGGCGTCTAAGGAGTATCTTCACAGCATCACCAATACAGGAATACGCTGACGATATGCAGTGTCAGCGCTAACAGCAGCGCGATAGTGGTGGGCACATGCACGACCAGCCAAAGCTTTAACAACAGATCACTGCGCGCATCGCGGCGTAACACCCCAAGGATCACGCGCCGACGGGCGACAAGCGCTAACAGGTCATTTAACAATTCCGCTTCCCGTCGCTCACGGGCATCGGGGACTCGCTGACTGAGTAGCGCAAGCAAATAGCTCTGGTCTTGATTGTTGGCAATCTCTCCCACCGCAGGTTGCAGGACGCTGCTATCAAGGCCGCGTAGATGACGCCAAAAGCTGCTACCCAGTCGAGTGGCGTCTAAGGCACTGACAAGCTGTGCCTGCAAATCGGCATCGCAACGCTGACTACTACTGCGAATAGCGTCGTCAACATCGGCGAGCTCTTGCAACCAACTATCTCGGCTGCGATTTTCTCGATTGCTAATCATGCGCTGGGGTAAATGCAGATAGGCATAGGTGCCCACAAATCCCGATACAATCACAATAACCATTAACGCCCAGGCCAAAGTATGAATATTCCAACCCATTTGCGCTGCGCTATGGAGCGTTCCCACGATCAATAACGAAGTGCCCAGGTAGATGTGGGCTGATGTCCAACCCTGGACGGTGCCGGTACGGGAGCGGTAACTGCGCTTGCGTATGCCTAGCATACTCAGCCAGACAATCATGAGGGCCCCGAGAGTGCCCAAAATGTAACCAGGCCAGGTACCGCCGTTGGCGGGTTGCCCATAGTCAACACCCTGAAACATAAATATCAGCACCGATACCGAAAGCAGTGCTGCACCCACCTTTAAGTAGCGATAGCGACGCCAGGTGAGGAGGTCTGAATACACCTAACGCACCTCCACCAATTCAATAAAATCTTGCGGCGAAACCCGCTGTGCCGCCCCGGTTGGGCAGGCCCTGACGCAAGCGGGACCGCCGGGTAGGGAGCGACAAGCATCGCACTTCACCGCCTTTTTCACACTGCTCTCATCGGTCTTACCCTGGGCCTCGGGAAACTCACCGGGGCCTGAGCCACGTCCGAATAGCAGCCAACTCAACAAGCCAGGCTTTTTAGGTGCCGGATAGCTGAGCTTGATCGCGTCGTAGGGGCAATTGGTCTCACAGTTGCCACAGCCAATACAGGCATCGGTAATGTAGACCTGACCACCCGGATCCCGGCGAATGGCGTCCGGCGGGCAATCCTTCATGCAATGGGGAACTTCGCAGTGACGGCAGGCTTGGGGTACGTGCAAGCCGTTAAAAGAGGGGCCCACCTTGCGCTCTAAGCGTGAAATGCCACTGTGAGTTTCGGCACAGGCGCGCTCACAGTTATCGCAACCGACACACAAGTTCTCATCGATAATGAGCGCATCGGTGGCCTCCCCAAGGCCCTGCTGCATAAAGAAGCCAATGGCTTTGGCACCCGAATCCATCGATACCAGATCGGTAGTGGCTAACAGCTGATCACTCGCCGCTTGCTGTAAGGCTTGAATTTTATCGGGCCTGCTCCCTACGAGTGCGAGGAAGCTCTGACGATCGATCACCATCACCTGACTACGCACCGCCGCAATGGCCGTGGCCCGGCGCAGCGGTGCGCCCATAAGGGCCAACTGACCTACTAAATTACCCGAGTGATGGTGCGCAATAACCCCTTCATGGGACGCCAAATACAGTGCGATAGTCCCTGAGCGCACTAAATAGGCATGCTGTCCCTCGTCCCCCTCCCGGAACAGTTCGGCCCCCGCCTCGAGCTCTGTCACTTCCAGACGATCGGCGATATCACCCAATTGCTCAGAGGTCAGGTTGGGCTCGAAAGCGATCTTGAGCTCACGAACTTTGAAGACCCGATCAATACCCTCGCGGATATCTGGATTTGAATTCATCAGCTTTAACAGGATTCGACGAGGCGTTTCGATGAGAATCGTCTCGGGCTGGATAGTGACTTCCGCTTCTCGGGGCCGCCCCGACAATAGACTTAATTCACCAAAAAACTGTCCCGCCTCTAAGCGCTCGGTTTGCTCCCCACGCCGCAGCTCGACGGCGCCCTCGACGATGGTGAAAAAGGTCGTGCCGAACTCACCCGGGCGAAACAGCACAGATCCTTCAGGGATGATGTGGGTCTCACGTTCACCGGCGGGCTGGGCTGGGCAGGCGCTGGCCGGACGGCTGACAATGACGCGGCTTTCGATCATGAGCTCACGAAATGCCAACCCGTTCATACGTCGGAACATGGGCACCCGCTGCTGATAGAGATCGAGCACATCCTCTGCATCGAGTACGTAAGGCAATCCCCTGAATTGGGATTGGAGCAGCGGGTAGTCGGCGGGTTGAACGGGCTGCCCAAGGATAAAATCAATGGCATCTTGCCCCTGATTCATCGCCTGTTTAATCAAGGGATAGCCCGCGAGGGCACCCACGATATACAAGCCGGGAACACTGCTTTGAAGTTGCCGATCAATCGTTGGAATGGCATCGATGGAGTCACCGCCCAGCTCTATGCCTGCCGCCTCCAAGAAAGCCCGAGGCGGAATCGTGCCCAAGCGCGCAATGATGCGGTGGCACTCGACACGCTCTTCGCCGCCTGGACGACGTAGCACGATCGCACCCGGTACACCGGGTTGTGCGGGCAGCTCGAGACGCGCGACACTGGTCTCATAGCGACACTCAAGATCAGTGCCGGTATCGTGAATAGCTTTCAAGATGGCGTTTAAGTTGCCATCTTTTGCACGGCTGAACTCAGAGCGGCGATTAACAATGATCACCTTGTTATAGGCGGCGAGCGCAATCGCGTTCTCAATGGCCGCGTCACCCGCCCCAACCACAACGATGGTCTCGCCTTGGAATTCTGCGGGATCATCGAGGGTATAGCGGACAAAGTCCGACTCTTCATCGCCAGCGCAGCCCAATGTTCGGGGGTTCCCTTGGGTGCCAATCGCCAATACCACGTGGGCGGCTTCAATTCGCTCGCCGGCACTGGTTTGCAACACAAATGCACCTTTGCTACCACTGATCTCAGTGACTTCAACTTGGCGCCGTATATTGATCTTCAGATCATCGGTTCGCGTATCCCACGCACCCAGAATGGCCTCGCGGGTACCCGAGGTAAATGGCATATCGGAACGCAGAGCCAAAAAGCCCGGCTCATCCATGACATGCTTACCTTTCTGGTATCGGTAAATTGTCTTTGCTGAGTGGTTGAAACCCTCTAGTAACACATAACTGGGCGTGTTGAGACCTCTCTCTTTATCCCAATGGGCGGCACGTGCAGCGGCGCTAAGCCCCGCTGGCCCCGCGCCGATGATGACAATTTCATACATCCCTAGAACGCCCTATCCCATCGAATACCCAGGGTATAACCGGTTTGCTCGTAGCCATCGAAAGCACTATAGAAACGATAGCTTGCATAGGCAGAGATCCCGTAGGGGAACTGGCCCGATAAATTAAACGCCGAATCGAAGTATTGGCTGTCACGGGTGGGTTTCGTCACCGTAATCGTATTGCCGTCAATGCCACCGAAGGGATTGTTGATGAAGGTTAGCGGCACAAACTCATTCGCGTCCTCATCTTCGTTGACATAGGCCGCCCGGAATCCCGGCAACAGCACACCAAAATCGGTGGCGATGGCGTAATCAACTTGTACCCCTAAGGTGGTTCTTAACAGGCTGTAATCCTGGTCATTGATAGCAAATGCCCACGCGGACGAATCGCCCTCTCGGGCCCGCTCTCGATAACCATTCACAGTGCCATCGATGTAGCTCACGGTTGCGGTCGGGCCGAAGCGCCAGCCGCCCTTATTCAGCATGTAGCCGATATTCAGGCCTGCACTCAACTGATCGCCATCGGTATCGCCGAGATACACCGAGCGGAAGTCACCACCGGCGTCGGTATAAGCAACTGTCCGGGCCAGCTCGTAGTCCGCTTTGGTATAGGCCAGTTGGCCGTCGATGAATAAGTTATCGGTAATCTGCCATCCGGCATAGGTGGTCAGACGGATGTTATCGACATCGGTATTACCGAGGCGATCGCGGGTCGTTACCTCGACCGCACCCATCGAGACAGACGCACCCGCAAAGAAAGTATCGGTGAAGCGATAATCGGCACCTGCGGTCAACGACCACGAGTCAAACTCATAGCCATCATTATTGGCGTCTTGATCACGTTCCCCGAAATCCAAATCCCCTTGCAGGAAAACGCCCAGCTTGCCGAAGTCGACGAAGCTGTCACCACTGCCTGCCAGCATCTCTTTCAGGGTATTTTCAATGACGTGTCCCGGTATGACTTGGCCGGCAACATTCAAATTCAGCCCCGCTATCGATACACCCCGACCACCACCGGCACTGACGACGTTAAGTCGATTGGTGACATGCTGGTTCTGAGCGTTGGCTAGGTTAACAATGTAATCAACCTGAGCACCGATTTCTTCTTCGGGTGTAATAACCCTCAGGGCTTCGGCCTGTTGCTCTGGGGTGGAATTGTTGTTCTTTAAGTTACTACAGGCGTTGCGCAGGTCCTGCTGCTCTGCAGTTAATTCAACGTCATCTGACTCGTCCGCCTGGACCAAAGCCGCACAGGTGTTATCGACCTCTACCGCAACTTCCTGCTCGCTCTCGGTTAAGCCCTCTAGGGTACCTAGGTCTTCACCGAAGTCTTTGATTTCCTCGTCAGCAACGCTGCAACCCACTGAATCGACGGTGGCATCGGGCACTGTATCGGGGCACTCATCGATATTATCGGGTACCCCATCAAGATCAGTATCGGGCTGAGAGAGGGCATTGAAAGTCGCAGTCACTGACCCGCCTTGGCCCGGCGGGACACTCAATTCGCACTGGGGTCCGGTAGTGCCGGCACAGAGTCCTCCCCAGCCGGCAAACTCAGAGCCTTCAGCAGGCACGGCCTCAACCGTTACGACATTGCTGGGGTCAGTAACTCGACGTATGCAGTCAGCATCTGTGCTGGCACAGAAATCGGCTGTATTACTCGCATCTCGAATAAGGCCCGCGCCATCACCCAAGAACTCACCGGTCAGGATAAATACCTGTGAATCACCACAGCCAAACTCATCGGCCACATCCGTGCTAGGCGTGCTTGGGCACTCGTCCTGCGTATCGGGCACGCCGTCGAGGTCAGCATCTTGAACAGTAGCAATGGTGTTGAAGCTTGCTGTAACTGTACCCGCAGTGCCCGGCGGGACACTCAATTCACACTGGGGGCCGGTAGTGCCGGCACAGAGTCCTCCCCACCCGGTAAACTCAGAGCCTTCAGCTGGCACGGCCTCAACCGTTACGACATTGCTGGGGTCAGTAACTCGACGTATGCAGTCAGCATCTGTGCTAGCACAGAAATCGGCTGTATTACTCGCATCTCGAACAAGACCCGCGCCATCACCTAAGAACTCACCGGTCAGGATAAATACCTGTGAATCACCACAGCCGAACTCATCGGCCACATCCGTGCTAGGCGTGCTCGGGCAATCGTCCTGCGTATCGGACACGCCGTCGAGGTCAGCGTCTTGAGTAGTAGCAATGGTGTTGAAGCTTGCTGTAACTGTACCCGTAGTGCCCGGCTGACCACTAAATTCGCAGATTGGGCCCGTTGTACCAGCACACAAACCGCCCCAAGCACTAAATTCCGAGCCCGCATCAGCAACGGCCTGAACACTCACTATCACTGTACCTTCGGGGGTGATAACTCGCTTCAGACACTGGGAATCGTTGGATGCACAGAAATTCGATGGGTCTTCGGGATCTTGGATGCGACCGGAGCCGTCTCCCAAAAACTCTCCGGTCAGCAGAAACACTTGGGAATCTGAGCAACCAAGATCATCAGCTACCTCAATGCTCGGTGTTGACGGGCAACGGTCCAGGGTGTCGTCGACACCATCCGCATCAGCATCTTGACCCGCGGCAACGGCGTTAAAAGTAGCGGTGAGTGTTCCTGCTTCTCCCAATATCACGTCTAATGCACATTGCTCAGTAGTAATTCCACTGCAAATACCGCCCCACCCTGCAAACTCAGAGCCCGGCGCCGGCACCACCTCGGCGACTCCACTCAGATTACTGACGCGACGCACACAACTACCCTCGGTGCTGTCACAAAAATCACTAGTATTGTTGGCATCTTGGACGCGTCCTGCACCGTCGCCGGAAAATTGAATTGTCAAAATGTAGACTTGGGAATCACCACAACCGAATTCATCGACAAAAGAAGCTTCATCTGGTGGCGTATTTGGGCATTCATCCTGTGAATCAGACACAAAATCTCCGTCCGAGTCACTATCAATAATCTGTCCCATAGCAAGATTCGAGGCGCCTACCATCAGCAGAAAACCCAACAGCGAATATCGACATATCTTCAATTTCTTGTACATGCTCACCATCATTGTTCGGACCTCGCTACAAAGAAGAAATCACCCACCTCGTCCCCTGCGCGTTTAATCGCTTTAAACTCGGGATCAAGGTCGGGACGACGGGATTCAAGGGCGCCAATAACACTGGCGTACAAGGCTGGCGCGGTAATAACCCCTTGATTGCGCTCAAGGGTCTCTATAAGTGCATCCGCAAACACCGAATTGTTGCGATCGGGCAGAATCTCTAGAGGCCGATCAACCCCCGACGTCATCAGCAAACGCGCCCGATTGGGGAAGCGGAGGTTGATGTAGGCCTCACTATTGAGTACCGAGGGGTCACGCACCATAAAAAATGCCGGATTGTCCGATAGCAACCCAGCAAATGCCGAATCGGCAATCACCAGTGCGCGTTTGGCTTTGATTCTTGCCAAATGGGCACCCACCTGCTCTGTGGGTACCCAATAGGTATCATTAGGTTCAGGCTCGGCGTTGATAGGTAACCAATAGCCCGATTGATACTCTCCATCGGCGCGGCGACTGCCATGGCCCGCGTAGTAAATAAGCAAGTTGTCCTCAGGTCCCAGCTCGTCATAAAGGTCATTCAGGGCACGTAAGACCGACGTATTGTCGGCGTTTTTAATCATGCGAACCTGAAAGCCGTAGCGTACCTCAAGGACTTCCGCGACTCTGGCGATATCTGAAACCGGTGTGCCTAGATCATCGAGAAACTGATAATTGCTGTTGCCCACCAACAATGCAAAATACCGACCAAAGTTCTTACCCGAGGCCACTCGGTCAACGGGCTCACCGGGAGATTGCGCCATCTCGGTCACCGGCCAATCAGCGGGTAACGTGTTGTCGGGAAGCTCGACTGGCACCGGTGCAGATGCCACCTGTGGCTCTTCATTACCGATTGGCGCTGGCGCTGTTTGTGCCGAGAGTTCCTCAACTTGGGCCGCCAGGGCCGAACGCTCCGCTTGCAGCTGCTCAAGGGACTCTGCCGTTGCCGCCAATGACTGCGCCGTTTGCTGGCGCGCCAACTCGGCCGCAGTGGCTGCCAAATCAGCCGCTTCTGCGGCAGAGCGAGCAGCAACCACCTCATCAGTCAAACGGGCATTTTCGGCCGCCACCGCGACCAGCTCCGCTTGGCTCGATGATTTCAGGACAAGCTCGTCATCGCTAATGCCCCAAGCTTTTCTGTACCAGTTCATCGCTTCTACACGATCTTTTGGAACACCCCGGCCGGTCTCATAAAGCGTGGCCAAGTTCGCTTGGGCAGCCTTGAATCCCTGCTCCGCCGCGCGTCGATACCAAACGGCTGCCAGCGTTGGGTTAGACTCAGTACCAAGGCCCTGCTCGAAAATCTCGCCCACTGTATTTTGAGCTTCGGGCTCACCCCGCTCGGCAGCGGGCAGCCAAATTTTCAGCGCGGTCTTGTAATCAGCGCGATCGTACGCTGTGTATTCACCACCCCGGATTCGACAGTCGGCAACCGTGGTGCGCACGGGCCGGCGCGGCGTCATGTAGGTGGTATTACCCAATGCCCGCAGCTGGCCAGGCAACAGACAATCGACAACATACAAATCATCGACTTTTGCTGAATCGGGTATGGTGGGAGTAGGTGAGGGGGCGGCGCAAGCTAGCAGGAACGCCACAGGAGTCAGAAGGAGGCATTTGTGAGGAAAGGGAATGGCAACCATAGGGTTTCCCGTGTCTAAGCTCTGTTAAACTATTCCGTATACAATGTAGTGGGAAACCGATGAATTGCAAGTGTCATGTATGGCCAAACCGGTTTTTTTTCGGGAAACGACGATGGCCGGCACTTTACACAACGTGCCTGACTATTCTGCTCAGCAGCTGTGCCACGGCCATGAGCGAGCATCACAGTGCAGCTAAACTGACACCCAGCCACCACATTCTTGGGGAATACGGTGACCCAACAATCGGTCTAGCCCAGCCTCTCAAACGACATCCCACGAATGACCGGTTAACGGTTTACATCGATGGTGATGGCAACCCACAGGAAACAACGGATCCCAGCCCCCAAAACCCGGTAGCCCAGCGTCTGGCTGCACAAGATCGGGGCGCCTGGGTCGTTGGACGTCCCTGTTATCAGCTAGAGCAACCCAACGTAGACTGCACACCCCAAGTGTGGCGGGGCGCGCGTTACGGCGAATCGGTGTTACTGGCCATGACTAAGGTCATTCAACAGCTGCTTGCCCATACTGGCCACCAAAGCATCCGCTTAGTGGGCTATTCCGGCGGCGGTACGCTTGCGGTATTACTATCGGATCGGCTGCCCTCGGTTATTGAAGTCATAACCCTTGCAGCACCTCTCGATTTAGCCGCCTGGGCCCGCGCAAGAGGCTCATTACCCCCCGAGGCATCGCTGGATCCGCTACGGCACCATCAAACGGGCGGCGCATCGGGTATGACTCGGTATACACATCTGGTTGCGGGACGCGACAGTGTAGTGCCCATGGGGCAGGCCACAGCCTATTCACTGCGTTTTCCCGAGGAGCAGTTCCACACCTTCCCGCTTTACGATCATGTCTGTTGCTGGCTTCGGGACTGGTCTGACATATTAAAAGAGCTTATTGACCCCTAGAGTGTCTCGAGTAGCTGCTCGCGCGCCTGCTGAAGAGCCGCATGCTGGCCTAAATAGGGATGATCTTCATGATCGGCGATCAGATCGAGAAAATACTGTTTCTCACGCCGCGACTGGGCTTTCGCGGCTTGGTTGGCTATTTCTGTCGCCACTTGATCAAGACCCGCCTCGGCGTCAGGGTTGCGGGGATGAAGTTCGTAGGCGGCTAAATAGTGCCTCGATGCACCATCCCAGTCCCCAATGTCAGCCGATAACCGACCGGTCTCTAGTCGTTTAACAATATCCGCCTGGACCGCAACTGGCAGATCTTCGAATGGCACCGCGGGCTGAAGGTTAGCGCCCTCTTCGTAGGCCCAATAGCCAACACCCAGAATCAAGACTAAAACCGCAGCCGCAATACGGCGATTACGCTGACCACGACCACTGAACTGGGCCAGAAACTGCTCTACCGACTGGGTGCGCTTATTTCGGGGCAAACGGATAGCGTGCCCAATAGCCAAACGCTGGCACCGGAGCACGCCCGCCATTGCCAGCGGCGACACCCTCTGCTCCCACGCCTCTAGCGCATTTTTACCCTGATACGGGTGCTGACCTATCAGCAGCTGAAATGCCACCAAACCAAGGGCATAGAGGTCATCGGCGGGATGCGGTTCGCCAGAGCGCTGAATCATCTCTAGGGATGCGTAACGCATCGTCAGTGCGCCCAAGGAGCCTGCATCGTAGCTATCGTCGGCTAGGGTTTTGTCGATAACCCGTGCAATACCGAAGTCCAAGACCTTAACGCGACCTTCTCGGGTAACAAACACGTTATCCGGCTTAAAGTCTGAGTGAATTACCCCCCGCTGGTGGGCGTAACGTAAGCCCTCCGCCATTTGAGTAATGAGATCGGCTCGATCAAAGGTCTTGCCAAGTTCGCGCTCTAACTCGTCTAGTCCTGACAACGGGCGACCATCGAGATACTCCATGGTCATAAAGATTTGATCACCATCGCGATCAAAGTCATACACGGTGACGATATTGGGGTGCGCTAGCTGCTGGGACTTACGTGCCTCTCTCTGCAGGCTGACAAAGGCATCGGGGTGTTGGCTGAACTCTTCACCCAAAAATTTGATAGCGACAAACGGGTCTTTATCCTGGGCCTCAACCCGGCGCAGATCACGGGCTTTGAAGACCTGGCCCATGCCGCCTTTGCCCAGGCGCGCCAGCAGCTCGAAACGCTCGCGAACCAGTGGTTTTCCCGCCTGCGGTGTCGCGGTTGCCATGCCGGGCACCGCCGCCAAGGTCGTAGCGCCACCGGCGACGGTTGTTGCTTCATCATTGGGAGCCGCTAACACCGTAGCTTCATCGAGTCCCTGGCCGGCGCTTTGGAACACCGTCGCATCGCTAACGTCCGCAGGGGTAGCGTGTGAACCCGAGGATTGAGAAACGATGTGGACTGTTGTGGCGTCATCATCGGCCGGAACGGCAAGGGTGGTCTCGTCGTTTGCTAAATTAGCAACGAGTGTTTCATCACGCTCTGCTATCTGACCCTTGGAAGGCAATGCATCGCTGGTATTGGAAGTGACCCCAGACACGTCCGTTACATCATCCCTTTCATCCGACATAGCCCTTACCCTTTTGCCTAGCCTGTGCGACGTACCACCTAGCTTAGCATCAGCAGTGAATATGCGCGCAAAGAGCACTCACACAGGGCCGTGGCGTTAACAAGCTTGTTCCTGGGCAGCGAGAGCCAAATGCAAGCCCTCTTCGTAGGCCAAAAATCCCACGAGAATAATCAGTAGCACTACCGATACAATGATTCGCCAGCGGCGAGCCCTACGCCCACTAAACTCATCAATAAATTGCTCCGCGGTTGGTGTACGCTCGCCACGCACGAGCTTTATAGCCTTGCTAATGGCCGCTCGCTGAAACCACTTGAGCCCCTTCATTTTTAGTGGCGATTGGTTCTGCTGGTAAGCTTCGAAGGCATGTTTACCTTGGTAGGGATGCTGGCCTGTGAGCAATTCAGATGCTATGAGTCCCAGCGCATAAAGATCATCTCTTGGATCGGGCTGGCTGCCCCCAACGATGATCTCTGCAGAGGCGTAACGAGGTGTCATGGCGCCCAATACCGAGGGGTCATAGTTGTCAGTGGCTACCTGGCTGGAATGATGCGCGATATCAAAGTCGATGATTTTTATACGCCCCTGCCGCGTCACAAAAATATTGTCGGGCTTCAGATCCGAGTGGATAACACCCTCTTGGTGGGCGTAGCGCAAGCCCTCGGCTATTTGCAAAATCAAGTCCGCGCGGTCAAAGGTTTTGCCCAAGGCTTCTTCAAGATCAGCTAATCGCGACAGGGGGCGACCATCCAAAAATTCCATGGTCATGAAAATAACGCCATCATCCCGGTCAAAGTCGTACACCGTCACGATGTTGGGGTGGGACAGTCGCTGCAGCTTACGAGCTTCTTGCTGGAGACAAAGAAAGGCACGGGGATCTTTACCGAACTCGTCACCAGGAAACTTAACCGCCAGGTAGGGGTCATGGTCGCCCACTTCGACCCGTAGAAGATCGCGAGCCTTGTAGATCTGACTCATGCCGCCCTGACCCAAACGTGCAACCAGCTGAAAACGCTGACGCAATACGGGTAACTGCCCATTGGCGTCGGGAGCAAGCGGTGTCACGACTGAACCACCCAGTTCATGGCGCCGGATTGTTGTTGCGGGCTGGTGCTCTCTATCCTGCTTGCTGTGATTCTGGGGCCCAGCTTCAGGAGCATTTCGCAACACGGTGGCTTGGGACTCCGGCTCTGCTACAGGACTCTCCGTCACCAATGATGATGGCGCAGGACTGCGGATGAGTGTGGCGCCATCCAGCACTTCGCGGGAATCAGGCTGGCCTGTTTCTGTCGAGTCTGCCATGAATAATTCCTGATGAGACCAGCTCTCGTAAGGCAAAGGCGGTACCCGCAATGCCTGTAGCGTTTGGTGAACGACTAAGGGTCGGACTGCTATCGGTATCGAGGGTCGTATAAACCAACGTGTATACGGATCGACTTTATTGGCGGATGCCTACTTCCGTATCGTCTATAGCAATCACTCTCGGTGAGCCTTTGCTACACTTGAGTCCACAATGAAGCTCTACAGATAGTCATGCGTGATGGACTACAGCACCTTCAAAGCTCTGCAATTCATCGGCTTTTTTGCTGTGGCGTTCGGCATTGGTTTTTGGCAGTTATGGTCTCTGCGCCGCCACAAAACCGACGATTGAATCGTAAGCACTGGTAATGGAGTCGGTGCAATCAACGATTCAGC
>CAJXNM010000033.1 GCA_913057135.1 uncultured Halieaceae bacterium | reverse complement strand
GTCTCGCTGCAACAGCGCCTGTTCGATGAAGCGGGTGTTCTACCCTACTACCTGCATCTACCCGATAAAGTTGCCGGCACATGGCATTTCGATGTCGATGAAGAGCATGCGAGCACACTCATAAAAACCATGCAAATGCGACTGCCGGGGTTTTTAGTGCCGCGATTGGCAAGAGAGGTGCCGGGTGAGGGGGCGAAACGCGTTGTGAGTGGTCGGTGTGAGAGGATTTGAACCTCCGACCCCTTCCTCCCGAAAGAATATAGCCGTCCATAAACATATAATTTAAAAATGGTTTTTGCTGACTAACATGTGTTTGTGAACGCAATGTGAATAAAGGCAGCTCATCCTTTTCTCTCTCGGCAACTCTATTTGGCTCAGCGCGAGTAGGCTAAGCCTGCACTGCCACACTCACAGCTTCTTCGCAAACGATGCGATCCTAGTGCCTGTACGCTTGTCATCTGTATCGAATGTGATTGCTAGTGCTGACAAGTAGGACGAGTACGCACTCAACTGCGCAAGAATGACGTCCCGTGCCTTATCGTCTTCCTCTTTCTTGATCTGTTGCTCTAATGCTCTGATGCGCATCACTAGCAATACGACCGTTGTTTTGACCATCGTTGAGTAACCACGCTTTCCTTCTAGCAAGTTCTCAAGATCCGTTTCATCATTATTGAAATCTCGAAATCGCTTCATCTGAACCACCTGTCATAGTCTTGAGCGCCTGTCTGTGCGAAGAAGTCGAGCGGTTCATCAACTGCTTCAAATTCTCGTCTCTGCTTCTTGATGAGTGGTAGCAACTCTTTGTTGAAGTAGACGAGATATGACGTCACAGCGTTCCTGACGAACTCTGAGCGTGTCTGATGGACTGGTGTGGCGGTGCGAGCTCGATCTAACTCATCGAAAAATGACTGATCTGCTTTGATAGTGATTGGTGTCTTCATCATAGAAGTTCTCCGTGTTTGCCCATACTTCTTATGTATGCTTCGAGTGCCATCATGAGATGTAGTCTAAGGATCGATGAGTCGTGCTCTGACTCCATGACGATCTGATCGATGATTGTGTGTAGCGATTCGATTTCTTCGAATAATCGTTCAAGTCGTGTCTTCATAAGAGACCCCTTTTTTATTGTTGTTTTTTGTCTGACTTGTAATCCGTTGTTGTCAGGTTTGAGCGATAACGACTGTCACGTTGCCTCGCTTAGCCGCACTCTCGATCATCTTGATGGTGTCCTTGAGTGCTTGATTTCTGTTCTGATCATCTTGGGCAATTCGCATTCCAGAAACCTTTGAGGGAGTTGTCTTGCGGATATCGCTCTCGCTGCTTGCTTTGTTGATCTTCATATTTGTCTCCTTGTAGTTGTTGTTTCATGACGTACCCAATCCAGTATTTGAGATTGTCTTCGTCTGGTATGTGTGTGAGATGAGTGCTCTTGATCGTTGAGAAGTCCCCCTTCAGAGCGTCCAGATTGATCGAAGTTACGCCCTGACGGGTCGCTATCAAGAGTGCTTTAAATTGCTCGTGACAGGCGTCTGGTACCGCGAGAGTGCCATGTAGATGAGGTTTGATCAGAGTGTTGGTATCTTTGTCGTAATGCTCGATCACTACTTGATGCTGGATCGTCAGATGAGGTTTGCGTTGGTAGTTGTTGTCGATCTCTCGATTCAGTCTCTGAATGAGATAGAACCAGTTTTCTTTGGTGTAACGTTCTCGCTGATCGATGTCGTACCAGATGTCTTGAGCGTGTATTAGGTGCTCATGAGGCGTCATAGTGATGCTGTAGTGATTGCGAATAGTCCTTGCTTCAGTCCAGTCTTTGAGTGCTCTCTCGCCTCTTTCATAAGTTGATCGATAGTCTTGGGACCAAAGTTGTCGCAGTCTTTCTGTCAGTTCGTTTTCCATAGGCATAACTCGAGTAATGTCGTAACTCAGACGACCAAGAAATTGATGTAGGAGCACAGCTCAAGTGACTTGAGATCGGCTAACAAATGTCAGTCGAAGTCACTTGAGTAGTTCTCGTATTACTTATTTATAAGAATTGAAATTTCGAGAAATCAGCGATGATCGATTACGCAGCGAGTGCTTTTCTCATCTCGTTCAGATTGCTGATCTGACGCATATCTGGAAGCAATGACCTGATTTCATCAAGCTCGAGATAGCGATAACGATCAGCGATCTTTTCAGAGAACTCGTCGTACTCGTCTGGCGACAAAGTGAAGTCAATCTTCGCAGTCATTCGTGAGTAGATCGGAGCGGTGACACTTTGCTTCAGACTCTTATTGTCAGTTGTGTTCAAGCAAATGATCACTCGATCACGCTCGCCAAGAGCATCAAACTGAGTCTTGAAGAAGTCTTGAGACTTTTTCGCTAGATTGTGAAATTCATCAAGAATCGTCACGTTACTGAACGGCTTGTCGTCTGATCTGATAAAAGCTGCCAGAGTGTGAGCAGTAGACATGTTCAGATGCTTGATGAAGCCAGCATTGATATTAGTCTCGTTCATCGGATGATATGAGCAGTACTCACCAAAGCGTCGAGCAAACGCAAACGCAAATGACGTCTTGCCAATCCCTGGCTCACCATAGAAACAGACGACTTGAGGTAGAGCATCTGGACGCTTGATAAAAGCGCCCAGCTGATCGGCAAGTCTCTGATTGAACAAGAACTCCTCAAACGGAGACGGTAAATTCATTTTTCACCTCCCGTGTAGATTTCATCCTCATCTTCGTCGTATACATTGAAGACCTCCATTACGATATTAAAGTGCCGATCTTTGGATCTAAACTCGCTTTCTCGCAATGGATTACCCATAAGCAGTGTGCCACCGCCACAACTTTCGAGTCCTCTCTTAGCGAGCTCTGCGGTCACCAATTCGTCAAGCTCTAGCAACAAATTCATTCTCTCAGAGCTTGTTAAGGGTTTAATTTCTGATATTGATTTTTCCATCTCACATTTTTCCTTTGAGTTCCCCTAGAAAAGGAATGTCATTGGGAAGGGGGAACCCAGTTCTCCCCAATTTATACAAATAAAAATATCTAGATTTGGGCTACAGGAAGTAGCTTCGATAAAGTAATAGCCTCGTCCGTCACGTGATCGTGCTCAATTCACGCTGCTTCCTCCTCTTCATGTTGATACTTAAATGACAAGTCTGAACATGCTCTTTCGTAGTCGTCGATGGTCATATCGAATATTGCTTCATGACTCGGGCTGTACTGAATTGAACAGCGAAAGTGAGTTTCACACTCAGTCATCTGACGATAGCTGTGGGTCATTAACGGTTGAACAATCAGAGTCAGATTCATTGCTTCTTCTTGACTGACGTTATTCGCACGACCTACTTCTTGTACGAATGCGTACTTATAAAAAGTGCGATTGAATGACTTGGCGACAGAAGCATCATTCACTTGTAAGAACTTCTCTAAAGTAATCGTCTTGATCGGCAGATCTAGAAGCTTGCTGGGAGCAGTCTCAAGCAGATGAGCTGTGTTGTTCATGACAGCAGATAAATAACGCTGTACTCGCTCAGTCGATGGTTCGATCTGACGTTCAAAGCTTTGAGTCCTCTGTATCACGTCGTCACTAATCATCTTTCTTCCGATGTGCTTTAGATTAGGCTTCTTCTTTTGAGCAGCTGCTTTTCGGGCTCGCTTTGCAGCAATCTTCTTTGCTTTTTGGGGGTTCTGTTTACGCATAAAAATCTCTCTATTTGTTTGTGAAGGACGTTCTCTCAGAGAACACGTGTAGTTTGAGGCAGCTAGCTAGTGACGTAACTTACGAGTAATATAGTAATGTGGTTATGTCATGGTATTAGCATGAAAAAAGCTAAGAATCGTCGCTGGATCAAGCGAAAGCTCTTCACTTTCCAGTTCAAAGATCGAGCAGCTCGTGGACTACTTCATAAGAAGGGTGTGTATAGGGAGTGGTTTGAGTACGCAAAGCTGGCGCAGGCTCGTGGCATCAAAGTTCATAAAGACTTTGGAAATCTTCAGAAGTTTGAATTTGAGGACTGGTGGCGTGATGAGCGGTACGGGTTTGAGCTTTTCTGCGAAAAAGAGCAGACGCAGCTTGTCACTCAGGTTGATAAGGCAGGGAAGCTCAAAGAGGGTGAAGTCCTGCTCAAGATCAATGTGAACTCAGACACAGATCTTCTGAAAGCTGAGATGCTGCGAATACTTCGGGACCTGACTGAACATCATGAATATCAGAGCACTGCTCGATTTCAGATCAAGACAGACGCTAAGCAGATCAAGCTAGCTAAGCTCAGAGAGGCTAGAGAAACCTTCGCTCTAACTGAAAAGATGAGGCGTCGGCGTGCCATCAGGAGACTAGAAACTCGAGTTGAGCAGTACGACAGAGAGACTCGCAGTCTCAAGCACGTATCTAGGAAATGGCTTCCAGATCACTTGAGTCTGGAAACAGCTCGTCGGAAGAACGGGAAACTCAAATGGGCGAGTGCGTCAGAGTCAACAGCGATGAAGGAGTATCGCGACTGGGAGGCATCAGCACTACGCAAAGTGGCTCGGCATCGTGCTTTTGTCTTGAAAATCCTGAACTCAGGGTGCTTTGAGCGAGGCGAATTCATCTGACAAACAAGGATCAAAGTCATTCTGAAGCAACGTATATTCTTTTGAGTACGGGCATACGACTGAAGGAATATTCCTCGCAAATATCAGTCATATGACTTGTTGTTGCCTTTTGACTGATGTCCATTCATTATTATTTAAGGAAATTATGAATGAGAGAAGGCGATGATTGGCAAAACGATTGGTTACATCAGAGTCAGCACTGTCGGACAGAACACTGAGCGTCAGTTAGAAGGTATCGATCTAGATAAGGTCTTCGAAGAAAAAGCATCAGCGAAAACGAAAGATCGTCCCAGACTCAACGAAATGCTCGAGTACATCCGTGAAGGCGACTCAGTGATCGTTCACGATATCTCTCGTCTCGCTCGCAACATTCAGGATCTTCATTATCTGGTCGAAGAGATCACAGCAAAGGGAGCGACTCTTCAATTCAAGAAAGAAGGACTGACGTTCTCAGATGACAAGAAGGACCCGATGAGTCAGCTACTTCTCTCAATGCTCGGGGCGGTCTATCAGTTCGAGCGAGAGATCATGAAAGAGCGTCAACGTGAAGGCATAGCTATGGCAAAGGCGAAGGGCAAGTTTAAAGGACGCCCTAAGACGATCAGTAACGAAGAGATCATGAAGGTCGTCTCTCAAGGCAACTCAATTGCAAAGACTGCTGAAATCCTGGGTGTCTCGAAGTCTAGTGTTCAGCGAGCGAAAAGATCGGCAATCTGAACTGCTTCAGCTGATGAAAACAGACCGCTACGACGCAATATCAGCGTACAATTCAGCTTGGAAGCCGACGAAAGTTTTCTGTATGTCAGTCACGCTGCCAAGCTGTTCTTGTGCAGCATGGATGCTTCCATATTTGGCATTGAGTACTGTGCTGAGTTTGCCTACATCTAGTTCATCCACACCCACGTCAATGTAGTTGCGCAGTACATATCCCACGAACTCACGCTGCTTGTCGTTGAGAAGGTTGTAGATGTTGTCTTTGTTGGTTTCCACACGTGCAGCGCGAGTGGTGGGTGGTTTGGCGTATGCAATGTACTCAAGCACATCAAACAAATCACTGTCTTGTGCGCTGATGAGTTCTTGAAGCTTGCGCAAATCATCAACGTGACAACCAGCCCCTTCAAGCTTTTTGAGTAATTCTCTGCGTGTCATGGGATTTGCCCACAGCTTGCGCAGTTCTTCCTCGCTTCCCAACAACTCTGGCAGTTTCAATGTGTCAAACAGTCGCTTGAGGAATTCTTCTGCGCTGATGGGTTTGCCATCCACGTAAAAATACGTGCTGCTCATGCTTTGTAGTTCGCGAACCTTGCCATCACTCAGCTTGATGCGCAGCTTGGGTGCTTTGGGTTCGTCATCGTCACCACCACGTTCACCTTTATCACCATCGTGATTACGAGGTTTTCGTTCACCGTTGGGAGTATCAATGGGTTCTATGGGTTCGCCATCCCACTCTGGATTGTTGAACTGGTGGTAAGCGTTTACGAAGTCCAGAATGGTGAAGTAGTGCTTGCCTTCAAACAGTCGCGTACCTCTGCCAATGATTTGCTTGAACTCAATCATGCTGTTCACTGGGCGAAGTAGCACAATATTTCTGACGTTACGTGCATCAACGCCAGTGGTGAGCTTGGTACTGGTGGTGAGAATGGTGGGAATGCTTTTGTCATTGTCTTGGAACTGTTTAAGCAGCGATTCACCACGAGTTCCATCATTCGCAGTCACACGCACACAGTAATCGACACTTTTGCTTTCAGCTTCTTGATTGATTAAGTCACGCACCATTGCTGCGTGCTCTTGTCCATGACAGAACACGATGGTTTTCTCGTTCTGATTCATGTTGGCAAGCATGTCTTGAACACGCTTGCGTTCACGTTCTTCAATCACGATATTTCTGTTGAAGTCTTTTTCCTCGTAGACATGCCCCTCGCGTACTTCACCTTCAATGATTTCGTCTTCTGAGGTGTACACATATTCATCAATGGTTGTCTGTATTCGTTTAACTTTGAAAGGAGTGAGGAAGCCATCTTGGATGCCTTCTTTGAGACTGTAGGTGAACACTGGTTCGCCAAAGTAGTTGTAGGTGTCAGCGTTGTCTGTGCGCTTGGGGGTTGCTGTTAGCCCAAGGTGCACTGCACTGCTGAAATAGTCCAAGATGCCACGCCAAGTGCTCTCATCGTTGGCACCACCTCTGTGGCACTCATCAATGATTACCAAGTCAAAAAAGTCTGGTTCGTACTTGCCAAAGTGCTGTTCGCCATCCTCACCACTCATGAAGGTTTGGAAGATGGTGAAGAACACGCTGCCATTCTTGGGCACTTCACCACGTTTGGCGATGTCGCTTGGATTGATGCGCACGAGTGCGTTGGCATCAAACGCGCCAAAGTCTAGGTAAGCTTGATTGGCGAGTATGTTTCTGTCAGCGAGAAATAGAATACGTGGTTGACGCTTGCCATCCTTCTGCTTTGTCCACCTGCTTTTGAACAGCTTCCAAGCAATCTGAAACGAGATGAAGGTTTTGCCAGTGCCAGTTGCGAGGGTTAGCAACACTCTGTCTTTGTCATTGGCAATCGCTTCAACAGCACGATTTACTGCTAACTCTTGGTAGTAGCGTGGTTGTTTGGTGCCATTGTTGTCTTCAAAAGGAACATCATTGAATGCTTCTTGCCATGCATTGGGTTTGCCATGGATGCGTTCCCACAGTTCTTGTGGTGATGGAAACGCAGCAACTTTGCCTTCTGAGTTGCCTTTGAAATCTATCTCGTAGATTTCTTTGCCATTGGCAGCGTAGCTTGCGTGTAGTCTGAGCTTCTGCGCGTAAAGCTTTGCTTGTGCAACACCCTCGCTGACATCCAATTCGTTGCTCTTGGCTTCAACCACAGCAAGCTTGATGTTGTTGTACTCAAGCACGTAGTCAGCAATCAGCCTGCCAGTTCTGATACCACTTGCGCGAATCTCACCATCATTGATGTTGAACTCACGACGAACACGTACGCCAGTTTCAGCGCTAGTAATCCATCCACTAGCTTCAAGCTGTTTGTCTATGAGTTCTGCGCGAGTATCAGCTTCGTTCATGCTGCTTCACTTTCTGGTGGTTGGAGTTCTTGGGCTAGGATTGCTGACTTCACAGCCGTCAGTTGCTGAGTTTTTGAATTCAGCGATTCTTTTATTCTACGAATCTGCTCTTCAACTTCATTAAGCTCACCAACGATTTCAGCGTTAATCGCATCAGTGGATATTGGGATTATCAGCCTCCTCAAGTCTTTGAGGTATATGTGCTTGAGCGCCGCACCACTGGGGCTCAGCTGGTTTTGACAGTATGCAGAACGTAGTACGTGCGTGAGGTAGTTGGAATTCTTTTTGTCTGTGGGTTTCACCAGAGCCAATGAGACAAAAATTGAAAATTCTCTGTCTGTTTCAATCTGACGGACAATACCAATCGTTCCATCTTTGGTTATCAGAATGTCACCCTTTTCTGGATGTGTTCGCTTTATGAATTCTTGATGATCAATTTCGGATATAAAACTTGTCTTCTCGAATGAAATTCCGTTCCCTTCAGTCAAGTTGTTAATCTTTAGGAACGGTATGCCACTTTTTTGATACACTGGCTTTTTATGTACTCCATCAGTAATTTTGGTGCAAAGCGTATCTAGCTGAACGTACTCTAGATGTTCAGAAAACTTGTCAAAGGTTGCTTTAACTGCGCCTAGCTCCAAACTTTGGACTTGAGTTCTTGTCGCCTCTGCTGAGCCAATTGCCCTATCAATCTCAGCAAACGCTGCATCAAGCTTGGCAACGATGCGTTGTTGTTCTGCGAGTGGGGGGAGTGGAAGCTCTATTGGCGCTAAAGACTTTCGAGTAATCTGTGGTTGCGCAGTTCCACTTATTACCGCGCTGGTTATGTGCCTCTGCAGAAGAAAGTAGCGTAAATATTCTTTTAGCACCGCTTCATTGGGTTGGATAACCATCGCGTTGCCAGTTATCCAACACTTTCCATGCGTGACGTTCACTTCACCGCAGCTGCCTCGACAGCCAATCACAAGCTGAGGTTCCTCGTGGTTATAGCTATGAAAATTACCTATTACCCCATTTGCTCCGTAGACTGGATATTCTCCGTCATCAGTCATCTCTTTTTTAGTGATTGTTTTGGGCTGATATAGGTTAGCAACGTCACCAAGCCTCACTGTCTCCCACATCACAGCAACTCCTTGATGGCTTGCAGTGCTTCTGCAGCTTGCGCATCCAGCAGCTCAATCTCAGCGATGATTTCTTGTGGTGTTCTGTTATCCACTTCCTCAACACGATTGGGATTGTTCACAGTCAAATCCCACGTGTCAGTGTTGATGTCAGCGATATCCATTAGCCAACTGTTGTCGCTTTCTGCTTGTGTTTTAGACAGTTCAATGAAGTCTGCCAAGTCTCGTTCGTTTAGAGGGTTGGTTTTGCCCATGTTTCTGCCAACGTTTAGTTGGTAGTACCAAACGTTTTCTGTGGGTTTTCCCTTTTCAAAGAACAGCACAACAGTTTTCACGCCAGTGCCCAAGAACGCGCCACCTGGCAAATCCAGCACAGCGTACAGATTGGTTTCCTCAAGCAACTGCTTGCGCAGTGCGACACTGGCGTTGTCTGTATTGCTGAGGAATGTGTTCTTGATAACCACACCACAGCGTCCACCAGTTTTCAGAATCTTGATGAAGTGCTGGAGGAATAGGTAAGCAGTCTCGCTAGTCTTGATAGGGAAGTTCTGCTGTATCTCTGCACGTTCTTTGCCACCAAAAGGTGGGTTGGCAAGAATCACATCCACTCTGTCTTTCTGTTGGATGTCAGCAAGGTTCTCAGCAAGCGTGTTGGTGTGCACGATGTTGGGTGCCTCAACACCATGTAGAATCATGTTCATGATGCCAATTACGTAGGCAAGACTCTTTTTCTCTTTCCCAAAGAAGGTGTTGGTTTGCAGTTTTTCGTATTCAGCAGCACTGAGTTCCTTGCTGTTGCGCATGTAGTCGTATGCTTCACACAAGAATCCAGCACTACCCACAGCACCATCGTAAACAGTCTCCCCAATCTTGGGATTCACCACTGACACAATGCTTTTGATGAGTGGACGAGGGGTGTAGTACTCGCCACCATTTCTGCCAGCATTACCCATATTTTTGATTTTGTCTTCGTACAAGCTGCTGAGTTCGTGCTTGTCTGCATTACTTAAAAATTTAAGTTCATCCACCTTGTTGATGACGTCACGCAGCGCATAACCACTCTGCAGCTTGTTCCGCAGTTCGCTAAAGATTTCGCCAATCTTGTAGTTGATGCTTTTGGGGTTATCTGTGGTTTGCTTGAAGCTGCCAAGGTGTGGAAACAGTTTGTGATTCACGAAGTCGCGTAAGTCATCGCCAGTGAGTGCGCTGTTGTAGTCCAAGCTGCCATCTGACTTCTTGGGTGCTGCCCACTGATTCCAACGAAACTCACCATCAATGATGCGTGTGTAGCTTTCGCCATTCAGCAGTGCTGCTGTCTCTTTGTCAGCTTCGTAATCATCCAAGTACTTGAGGAACAGCACCCAACTGGTTTGCTCAATGTAATCAAGCTCACTGCTACAGCCAGCGTCTTTCCACAGTGTGTCGTCAATGTTCTTGAAGGCAGCTTCGTACATGGGATTCCTTGTGTATATGCGTTTCAGCGAGTCCATATGCTGTTCAATATGCAAAAAGATTATGCCATGTAACTCAATAACTTACCCACGATACTGTGTCATCTCATTGGGGTGATTTGTCGCGAGTAGCAAGAAGCTACACATTGGCAGAAACAGCTGAATTCTTTGGCAAGAAAAGAATGACTTCTCCAAAAGGAGACAACAGACTGCACGAAATCTACAAGGGAGTGCAGAAAAATGTCTTTTATTCAATCAGTTACACTAATCAAGCAAGATTCAGCAAGTCGCATGAGTCCACTAGAACGCAAGAAGCTCAAGCTGATTGCCCGAAGGGAATGCCAACGTCACAGCTGGGAGATTTAGAATATTGCAATCAGTGGTTCTCACTGAAAGTGCCTATCAAAACGGGTACTCATTGCTTGCTGGTGTGACAGGTCTACTTGCTTTTGTTATCTCGGCTGAATACCTCAAAGCATTCATGTCACCGTAGTGGTGTTCCAGCATCTCAACGCTGGTGCCCATCTGCGCTGCTAACTGATACACAGATAATCCTTCAAGAATCCGCATCTCTGCGTAGCTATGACGCAAACTGTAGAGGGATCGATTGACGCCATTTCGATCTTCCAGCAACTCCGCGTGCTTGAGCAGCGATTGAAAGCTCTTTTTGAAGGATTTGATGGGCTTACCATCTCGATGACAAAAAACAAACTCTGAAGGCGAGGGAGCAGCTTGCAATTCCTCTCGCCTGAAATCATATAAGTCTCGGATATGCTGCGTAGCGTGCGTCTGCAGCAGCGCATATCTGTTTTGCGTCTTACCCATTACATCGAGGACCAAGCCGTCTTCTCTATTGGGGTCGCGCGTTATGTCTTGCCACTTCAGATTCAGTAACTCGCCATTCCTGCAACCACAATTAGACATGACGAGATAAAATTTTTGACAATAAAAACGTGAACGGTGATGCCCTTTTGCGATACCGTCGTGCACCCAGATTCGTGAACGTCTCGCGAGCAGTCGGAGCTCTTTCAGACTGAAAGATACTCGCTTCCTTTTCTCTTTCGCTGGCGGTCTAACAGCCAAAGACCGTGGAGCGAGTTTTTGCTCCTCCAGCCAAAGAAGAAACCCCCGCAAGACAACGTAAAGCCTCCGAATACTGTTTTCACTTAAGTTCACGCTTCTGCAGTATTCAAAGAACCCTTTGATGTGCTTTTCGGTTAGCTCACTGATCTTCGGATCTTTCAGCTGCTCTACAAGATATCGATGTATATGCCCATCGATGACAGACATTGCCCATCGCACAGACTCCTCTTTTCTACGTACACTTTGTCTTCGAGCGAAAGCCTGTTTGTAATCCTTCAAAGCAGCAGAGCACTTTGGAGACTTTGATGCTCGAGGCTGAGGAACATCACCACGCACGTAGCGAGCGCCAACCTCGTCGTATAACTGATAAGCGAAGGACGCAGCGAGCTCGTAGCTTGTTTGTTTGGTGGATTTTCGTACGTAACCAGAGAGCAGGTGATGCTTGATGCGACAGTGCCAAGTTTTCGACGCACCGCCACGAGAGTCTGGACGCTTGTAGATAACTATGCGCCCATCACCCCGCAGATCTCGCTGATCAAGCTCGTATACCGTCCCCATTCACACCCCTAGTTTGTGAATGATCTGTGAACACGTAAGCTACACCCGAGCGAGACGCCTGTCAAAACGCATCTATATGTTTTTTAGAGAAAAATTGGTCGGTGTGAGAGGATTTGAACCTCCGACCCCTTCCTCCCGAAGGAAGTGCGCTACCAGGCTGCGCTACACACCGACAAAGGCAAGCTGACGAGGCGGCCGAGAATAGCCGCTGCATCGGGGAAATTCAATGTGGCACTAGTAAACCCCAGCCCAAAGGGCAATGCCCTGGCTGAGCAAACTGAAAAACGTGACCACAGCAATAAGCAGGACTATTAATAACAAGGGGCGAAAGGGTTTGCGTTCTGTGGCGTTGACCCCCTGCTTTAAGAACGCATCGACCCGCTGTTGATCTTCGGGGTATAGCCGCCGTTCGTTTGGATCAAATTGCTGTTGTTCACTCATAGTGTTTTCTGCTCATCACTCGCAGTAGACCCATTGTCGTCAATGGCAACTAGCTTCTATCGACCCACCACCAAGGGTGCGTCCCCGGGACAGATCCAGCGCCACACTTATGTGTCTCGAATACCGCCATTAGGGACAACTGGATCATGCGTCACCATATTGAACGGTGGTTACCCGCCACGTGCATAGTATGCCAATCCCAGGTCGGTGGCCCAAATTGGCTGTGTGACGATTGTGATTGTGCCATTGTCCCTAACCGCACCCGCTGCCCTCTTTGCAGCGAGCCCCACACCACCGGTAGTACCCACTGTCAGAGCTGTGACAACCGGGGCTTGGCGCATCTCGATAAAGTTGTATGTCCGTGGGTTTACACCGGCGTCGTGACCCAACTTATCCACAGTTGGAAATTTGAGGGCGCCAGTGAACTGACGTCTTTTTTGGTAAAGCGTGCGCTGTCAGAGCGCGGACCGGTGCTCATCACTCGAGATGCAAGTCATGATAATGAATCAATAGCAACGTCTCATGTTAACCCTGAGTGGTGGCCCATGCCGCTGCACCAGAACCAGTGGACGGGCCTCGTCCCTATTCCCATGCGGCTCTGGCGCCGAGTGCGCAGGGGCTACAACCAAAGCGCGCTACTGGCGCAAGCGCTTTGCAACTATCTACCTGCCCACTGTGCGTCCTCGGTGCACTATCAACTGCTCAAGGACCGTGGTGGTACCACACAGCACCGCTTACAGCGTTTTGCAAGATCCGAAAACAGTAGACGGCGCTATTGTGCACAGCAGCTGGTCGTTGGACAGCATCTGCTGCTTATTGATGATGTGGTGACCACGGGTGCTACCTTAAGTGCGGCAGCTGCAGAACTTCGCGCCGCTGGCGCAGTTTCAGTCAGCGCATGGGCTTTGGCACGAACACCACCGCCGCAATGGCAGCAGGTGTAACATAGGGGTTTGCCTTCGGTAGCCAATATGAGCCATCCCTACGACGGACTTACCCCCGATCAAGTTGTGCAGTGTGTTGAAGCCGCTGGTTATACCTGCGATCTGCGGCAAATTGCCCTCAACAGCTATGAAAACCGGGTTTATCAGGTTGGGCTCGAAGACGCCGAACCCGTGGTGGTGAAGTTCTACCGCGCAGAGCGCTGGAGCGATGCGCAAATTTTAGAGGAACACGCCTTCACCGAAGAATTAGCCGATCATGGCTTGTCGGTAGTGCCACCCTTACGACACAACAACACAACCTTGCACCATGCTGAGGGGTTTCGCTTCAGTGTTTTTCCCCGTCGCGGCGGCCATGCACCGGAGCTTGATAACCTTGATCACCTGCTGGTGCTGGGTCGAACCCTGGGCCGTATTCATCGCGTCGGCGGCGCAAAGTCCTTCCAGCACCGAGTCGATATGACCACTGGCGACACATTGCGTGAGGGTGCTGAATTTTTACTCCAGTCCTTTGTGCCAGCCGATTTGCGTGCAGCTTACGAGAGTTTGGTCGATCACTGCATTGACGCCGTTACCGCGGCGCTTGGGAATTACAGCAAAACCGATCGGCAACGCATTCACGGCGACTGTCACAGCGGTAACATTCTGTGGCGGGACGACATTGCCCACTTTGTCGATCTGGATGATTGCCTGTCGGGTCCGGTCATACAGGATCTTTGGATGTTCTTAAGCGGTGACCGTCAGCAGCGGGAATTGCAGTTATCCGAGTTGATCGAAGGTTATTCTGAGTTCAATGACTTCAACCCTAAACAAGTGGCATGGATTGAAGCACTGCGTACCCGCCGCATTATGTTGCACGCCCTGTGGCTTGCCCGGCGCTGGGATGACCCAGCCTTCCCCAGGGCTTTTCCCTGGTTTCAGCAAGGCCGGTTTTGGTCAGACCATATCTTGGAATTAAGGGAGCAGCTTGGCGCCATGCAGGAAGCACCACTTCGATTACTGTAATCAATCCTGTCCCCGTGCTCTGGGATAAATGAGCGTTAACAACCAGAACCATAAGCGGTTGTTACCCAGTAGCTGGCGATCAACGTGATCAAAAAATGCGGCGGCATTCGCAGGGTCAGCGAACAAGTCCATTCGACTGCGATAGCCCTGACTGGGGTCTAACTGTTTAACAACCTTGGCAGGGTTACCGGCCACTACCACGTTGGCTGGGACGTCCTTGGTGACGACCGCACCTGCCGCAACGACACTGTTCTCCCCAATAGTGACCCCTTTCAACACGGTCGCCCGATCACCGATCCAGACGTTGTCGGCCAAGCGGACCGGTGTCGGTGTTTCAGCCCTATCGATGCGGTCATACAGACCATGCCAATCGGAATCGGTAATGTAACTACCGTTGGCCAACATGACCCCATCACCCAACACAATTTCATCGCTGGCGCTGATACGCGAACCCGGGCTCATCAAGCAACCGTCGCCAATCACAATACGACCGCTCCCTTGCTCTCGTCCCCAAACGCCGATCTCAACCCGGTTGCCGGGCTCCCCGACGGCGGTAAACGAGTGACCGATGGTAATGTTGACCCCTGAAATACGGACGTACCAGGGGTTCATAATCATGGCGTAGGGTCCCAGGGACCGACAGCGAGGCCTTAGGAACCAATCGGTGTAGCCGTCTCGGCACTTCAGCCAGAGTTTTTTAACCCAGTAGGGCCTGAGATCTGCACGCATACCGCATCCTTAGTGTGCTTTGCCAAATGGCGCTGATATCCGATTGGGGGTGAGCGGGCATTAGTTGTACCGCGCAGGGCGAGGTATGATCGCAATGTGATTGAGCAAGCGCAAACAAACCGGTATGAAGAGCCGATACGAACCGACCAGCAAGGGCCTCATCCCGACCTAGTGGCGGTGGTAAAGCGCCACATGGACACCACATGGCGCAAACCTACACCGGCGCATACGGCACAGGTCACTTCAGCTGCTCTCGACTGGTGGCAGGGTCAACCTTCGGGGCCGCATATTCTCGACTCCTTTTGCGGTACCGGTATGAGCACTGCGCATCTGGCGCAGCAAAATCCGAGTGCGTACGTTATTGGTATCGATAAATCCGCCGATCGCCTCAGCAAACACGACACAGGCCTCGGACACTACCGGCTCATGAGGGCGGAATGTGAACCCTTTTGGCGCGCTCTGGTGGAAGCTCGACACCGCTTAGATGCACACTGGCTGCTCTACCCAAACCCCTGGCCCAAAGGACAACATTTAAAGCGCAGAATCCATGGTCATCCCGCTTTCCCACTGCTGGCACTTCTGGGAGGAACCATTGAACTACGCTCAAACTGGCGTATCTATGTGGAAGAATTTGCCATAGCCTGCTCGGTCATCGGCATTGACGGGCAGTTAGAGCAACTCGCCGTAACCGAAGATTGGCAGCCAATGACGCTGTTTGAGCGTAAATACGCACAAAGGGGACAAGCACTTTGGCGGTTTCGCGGCCATAATCGACACTGAAGCCAATAGGAGATCAACCCATGGCGGCAACACAGCCAGACACTATTACTCAGGCCGATCACCCGGATCCCGTCTGGCAGCGTATCTGCAATGAAACCCGTATAGCCGCCGCGGATGAGCCCATCCTCGCCAGCTTTTTGCACGCCACCATTCTGCATCACGATGAACTTGAGTGCGCCCTAAGCTTTCACCTGGCGAATCAGCTTGATAGTCCCAGCGCCTCATCCATGATGTTACGGGAAGTCTTTCTCGAGGCGTTCCGTACCGATGCCGTCATTCGGAGCGCGATCCGTGATGACCTCATCGCAGTGCTCGAGAGGGATTCAGCCTGCCACGAGCTGCAACTGCCGTTCCTCTACTTCAAAGGCTTCCACGCGCTTCAGGTGCACAGAGTGGCCCACTGGCTATGGCGTCAGGGGCGCTATGCACTGGCGTTATTTCTGCAAAGCCGCATGTCCCAGAAGTTTGCGGTCGATATTCATCCGGCGGCGCGCTTTGGGCACGGCATTCTGCTCGACCACGCCACGGGTCTCGTGGTTGGTGAAACCGCCGTTGTCGGTAACCAGGTATCCATTCTGCAAGCGGTGACTTTAGGTGGCACGGGCAAGGAAGACGGTGATCGCCACCCCAAGATTGGTGATGGTGTATTGATCAGTGCCGGCGCCAAGATTTTGGGCAACATAAGCGTGGGTGAAGGTGCCAAAGTCGGCGCGGGCTCGGTGGTCTTGAGCGATGTGCCACCCCACACCACCGTAGCCGGCGTACCGGCTCGGGTAGTGGGTCGTCCAAGCAGTGATTCACCTGCCCTGGATATGGATCACGCTATTCCTGACGCTAACTGGTAACGACGAAAATACGGTAGTGGTTGCCCGCGGGTGTGCGGGCAACCCACTGCTGGTGTTAGTCGATGTTAGCTATGGTAAGCCGGCGACAACTCGATAACCGCATCGACCATGGCCGACACATGTTCCGGATTAACCCCGGGGGTAATACCGTGACCCAGATTAAACACATGGCCAGTGCCTGAACCAAAGCTCTCAAGGATACCGGCAACCTCGGCACGAATACGCTCGGGGTTAGCAAACAACATGGCGGGGTCCATATTGCCCTGAAGCGCCACTTTATCACCCACACGGGCGCGAGCCGCGCCAATGTCCGTGGTCCAATCGAGTCCGACCGCATCGGCGCCACACTCTGCAATGGCCTCAAGCCACTGACCACCGCCTTTGGTGAATACGATTACCGGCACTCGACGACCATCGGCTTCTCGGGGCAGCTGTTCAATAATGCGCTGCATGTAACGCAATGAAAATTCGCGGTACGCCGCGTGGCTCAGTGCGCCACCCCAGGTATCGAAAATTTGTACCGCCTGAGCACCGTGTGCCACCTGGGCAGACAGGTACAGCGCAACGGATTCCGCCAGCTTTTCAAGCAGCTGGTGCATCACCGCAGGCTCGTTAAAGGCCAAAGCCTTGGTTTTGGCAAAATCCTTCGAGGAACCACCTTCAATCATGTAGGTAGCCAGGGTCCAGGGACTGCCAGAGAAGCCAATCAGCGGCACGGCGCCGTCGAGCTCCTTGCGAATTAAGGCAACCGCGTCCATCACATACTGCAGTTCAGTCACCGCACGCTGGGGGTCAAGAGCCGCTACCTCGGCAGGGCTCGAGATCGGGCGCTCAAAGCGCGGGCCTTCACCCTCTGAGAAGTAGAGACCCAGACCCATGGCATCGGGGATAGTCAGGATGTCAGAGAACAGAATAGCCGCGTCCATGGCGTAGCGACGCAGTGGCTGCATGGTCACCTCGCAGGCCAGCTCTGGATTGGTACACAACCCCATGAAACTGCCCGCTTGCTGCCTTGTAGCGCGATACTCGGGTAGATAACGCCCCGCCTGGCGCATCATCCACAGAGGGGTACGATCTACGGGTTCACGCAACAGCGCGCGAAGAAAACGATCGTTTTTAAGCTCAGTCATAAAGAATCCTGTTTACACACCTAAGTAATCGAGAATGCCGTCAGCCGCCTGACGACCTTCCCAGATGGCTGTTACGACGAGATCGGACCCGCGCACCATGTCACCCCCCGCAAAAACCTTCGGATTTCGCGTTTGGAATTTAAAGGTTTGATGCTCGGGGGCGATCACACCCTGCCAGTCATTGAGTTCAACATCGATATCGGCAAACCAATCCGCGGGACTTGGCTGGAAACCAAACGCCATAATAATGGCATCCGCTTCGATAACCGTCTCACTGCCCGCGATGGGCTGGGGACGTCGACGTCCATCGGGGCCCGGCTCACCGAGCTCTGTCTCTACCACTTTGATCCCAATGGCCTCACCGAAATACTCAACCACCTCAATCGGCTGACGGTTGAATAAAAATTGCACGCCCTCTTCCTTGGCGTTTTGAACTTCCTTGCGAGAACCGGGCATGTTTTGCTCGTCTCGACGATACACACAGTACACACGATCGGCCTGTTGGCGCACTGCGGTACGCACACAGTCCATGGCCGTATCACCACCGCCGAGGACCACCACAGTTTTCTCTCGAAGGTCGATGTAATCATCGAGCTCTTGGGGGTAGCCCATTTTCTCGTTGACGTTGCCGATGAGGTAATCAAGGGCACGGTAGACACCGGGTAAATCTTCACCGGGGAAACCGCCTTCCATAGCCTTGTAGGTACCCATGCCGAGGAACACGGCATCATACTCGGCGAGCAGGGTCTCTATTTCGATATCGACACCAATTTCCGTGTTGAGTCGGAACTCGATGCCCATACCTTCAAACACCTCACGCCGACGCTGCATGACCTGCTTTTCCAGTTTGAACTGGGGGATACCGAAGGTGAGCAAGCCGCCGATTTCAGGATAGCGATCAAATACCACCGCCTTGACGCCATTACGGGTCAAAACATCGGCACAACCCAATCCCGCAGGGCCGGCACCGACAATGGCCACCTTCTTACCGGTATCAATCACATGGGACAGGTCAGGGCGCCACCCCATGGCGAGTGCGGTATCGGTAATGTATTTCTCGGAATTACCGATCGTCACCGCACCAAAACCATCGTTTAGGGTACAGGCCCCCTCGCACAACCTATCCTGGGGACAAACCCGTCCACAAACCTCGGGCAAGGTATTGGTCTGATGGCTGAGCTCTGCCGCCTCAAACAAATTGCCCTCGGCTAGCAGCTTTAGCCAATTGGGAATGTAGTTGTGAACGGGACACTTCCATTCACAATAAGGGTTACCACACTCAAGGCAACGGTGCGATTGCTGCGCAGCCTGGCTAGAGCTAAACGGATCGTAGATCTCAACAAACGCCTCGGTGCGCGTCTCTAAGTTCTTCTTGGGTGGATCTTGCCGTTCAACATCAAGGAACTGAAAGTTGTTAGCTAAACGTTGACTCATAATGCTTCCCCCTCACTAGATGGCACTTTCCGGGCAATCAGCCCGAAGTCCATCCAATCGGCTCAATCGGTATCTCGCAACCGGGATAACAGCTGGTTGAAATCTGCAGCTTTTGGTTTCACCAACCAGAACCGACCGACATAATCTTCGAAGTTCTCCAAGAGATGGGTGCCCCAGGCCGAACCGGTCTCGGCAACAAACTCGCGGATGTTGTCCTGCAAATGCTCACGGTGGGCTTCCATCGCCTCACCACTGACACGGTGGATCTCGACTAGCTCGCTGTTAAAGCGATCGATGAACCTGCGATCTTGGTCAAGTACGTAGGCAAAGCCACCTGTCATGCCCGCACCAAAGTTAACACCGGTGGGGCCCAATACGGTGATGCAGCCGCCCGTCATGTATTCGCAGCAGTGGTCACCAGCCCCTTCTATGACCGCAAAGGCTCCCGAATTACGCACGCCGAAACGCTCACCCGCCACACCTGCGGCAAAAAGACGACCGCCGGTGGCACCATACAGGCAGGTATTACCAATAATCGCGGTCTCTTGGCTCTTAAAGGTGGAGTCTTTCGGCGGGTAAATCACCAACTTACCCCCTGCCATACCCTTGCCCACATAGTCGTTGGCATCACCCTCAAGGTGCATGTGCAGACCGCCAGCATTCCACACCCCAAAGCTCTGACCGGCTGTCCCCTGCAACTGCACCACCAGTGGACTCTCTTCCATACCCGTATTGCCGTGGCGCTTCGCGATAGCACCCGATATGCGGGCACCAATAGAGCGGTCGCAATTCGTTATCCCGTAGCTGTAAGTACCGCCGGTACAGCCCTCAATGGCAGGCAGCATATCCGCCAGCATTTGATTCGCTTTTTCTGCGGTATCAAAGGGGTCGTTGCTGGCCACCTGACAGTACTGGGGTTGATTGCTAGCAGTCGGATCGACCCATAATATCGGTGCCAAATCGAGAGCCGCCTGTTTATCGGTACTGCCGGGCAAGCGCTTAAGCAAATCGGTGCGGCCAATTAGGTCTTGCAGTCGGCTGACCCCAAGTTTCGCAAGCCACTCACGGGTTTCAGTTGCCACGAAGGTAAAGAAATTCACCACACGATCGACGTCACCCACAAAGTGCTGCTGCCGCAACACCGCATTCTGGGTTGCTACACCGGTCGCACAATTGTTGAGATGGCATATGCGCAGATATTTACAACCCATCGCCACCATCGGTGCGGTGCCGAAACCAAAACTCTCTGCGCCCAATATGGCGGCTTTGACCACATCGAGACCGGTCTTCATACCACCGTCGGCCTGCAGACGAATCTTGCCCCGCAGGCGATTGCCTCGCAGGGTTTGTTGTACTTCAGCCAATCCCAATTCCCAGGGTGAACCCGCATGGCGAATTGACGTAATGGGGCTGGCCGCCGTGCCACCGTCATAGCCAGAAATCGTGATGAGATCGGCGTAAGCCTTGGCAACCCCTGCCGCAATAGTGCCGACCCCTGGCTCTGATACAAGTTTCACCGACACCAAAGCATCGGGATTCACTTCTTTCAAATCAAAGATTAGCTGAGCCAAGTCTTCGATCGAGTAAATATCATGATGGGGCGGTGGTGAAATCAAGGTGACGCCAGGTACCGAGTAGCGCAGACGCGCAATCAGATCATTCACCTTGCCGCCGGGTAGCTGACCGCCCTCTCCTGGTTTTGCCCCCTGGGCCACCTTGATCTGTAAGACTTCGGCGTTCACCAAGTAGTGGGGCGTGACACCAAACCGCCCTGACGCAATCTGTTTGATCTTGGACACACGATTGGTGCCATAGCGAGCGGGATCCTCGCCACCTTCCCCTGAATTAGAGCGCGCACCAATGCGATTCATGCCCATCGCCAGCGCTTCGTGGGCTTCGGGAGACAGCGCACCCAGGGACATACCCGCAGAATCAAAACGTTTTAACACGTCTTCAATAGGTTCTACCTGATCGAGATCAATACCCTGCTCGGGCAGATCGAGGGTGAGCAAATCCCGCAGCGCCGCCACCGGCCGCTCATTGCAGAGTTTCGAGTAAACCTGCCAATCCCGGTAGTCACCACTGACGACAGCCTGCTGCAGGGACATCACCACATCGGGGTTGTAGGCGTGATACTCGCCACCGTGGACAAACTTCAATAAGCCGCCCTGCTCCAGGGTTTTGCGCCGAGATCGGGCGCGGGCAGCTACCGCCCACATATCGCGCTCAAGCTCGGTGAAACCTGCACCGGCGATACGCGAAGCAACCCCGGTGAAAGCCACATCGACCACTTCTTGAGCGAGACCCACCGCCTCAAACAGTTGTGCGCCACGATAAGAATTAACCGCCGAAATGCCCATTTTGGACATGATCTTTAATAGACCCTTGTTGATGCCTTTGCGGTAATTCTTGTAACACTGGCTGGGGTCACCCAACAGCTCCCCAGAGCGCAGCTGATCCTCTAATACGCTGTAGGCAAGGTAGGGGTAGACGGCCGTTGCACCAAAACCTAACAGACACGCAAATTGGTGCGAATCCCGCGCACTGGCGGTTTCGATAATTAGGTTGGCGTCGGCACGTAAACCGGTGCGAATAAGGTGATGATGCACGGCACCCGTGGCTAACAAGCTGTGAATGGGTAGCCGGCCACCGGCAATATTGCGATCTGACAACACCAGAAGTGTTGCCCCTTCACGCACTGCTGACTCAGCGCTCAAGCACAAGCCTTCAACCGCCGCACGCAAATCTCCATGCTCGGGGTCGTAGGTAGCGTCGATGTCAGCCACTTCAAGGCCGACGTCTTGGGTATTAATCAGCGTATTAAATTTGCCCTGAGACAGCACCGGCGAGGTCAAACTGACACGCTTGGCGTGGTCTTCTGACTCCACAAAAATATTGCCTTCGCCCCCCAAGTCGACCTCTAGGGACATCACAATTGATTCCCTTAAGGGGTCGATGGGCGGATTGGTCACCTGGGCGAATTTCTGGCGGAAAAAGTCATACAGCGAGCGCTCTTTACCCGACAGCACCGCCATCGGGGTGTCATCACCCATGGAGCCGACAGCTTCATTGCCCGACTCTGCCAGTGGTCGCAGGACCTGATCACGCTCCTCAAAACTGACCTGAAACATCTTTTGGTACAGGTCCAGTTCTGCTTCCGGAATGCCTGGGGCTACTTCACCCGCAAATCGTCCCACCACGTGCTTAGCGTGCTTGCGCAACCACTGCTTGTAGGGATGACGCTGCTTTAAAAGGGTATCGATATCGTCGGTGTGAAGAACTTTACCTTCCTGGGTATCGACAACCAGAATCTGACCGGGTCCAACACGGCCTTTGGCCACCACATCGGCGGTGTCATAGGCATAAGTGCCTATTTCCGATGCCAACGTAATGAAACCGTCGCGCGTAGTGACCCAACGAGCGGGGCGCAGCCCGTTACGATCTAAAATACAGGCGGCGTATCGTCCATCGGTGACCACGATGCCCGCGGGGCCATCCCACGGCTCCATATGCATCGAGTGATACTGATAAAACGCCTTCAAATCGGGGTCCATACCCTCGATATTTTGCCAGGCAGGGGGTACCAACATACGCAGCGCACGGGGTAATTCGACACCACCTGTGGTCATCAACTCAAGCATGTTGTCGAGACTGGAGGAGTCAGAGCCCGAGGTGTTGACCAGCGGCGTAACCGACTGCAAATCCGGCAGCAATGGCGATGCTAATTTTGGCGTGCGCGCCCGAGACCAGTTGCGGTTACCTTCAATGGTGTTGATCTCACCGTTGTGGGCCAACATACGAAACGGCTGGGCCAGCGGCCAACGGGGCAGCGTGTTGGTGGAAAAACGCTGGTGGAAGACGCAAATACCGGTTTCGAGGTTGGGGTCGTTAAGATCAGGGTAGAAATGCGCCAGATCCGCTGGCATGACTAGGCCTTTATAC
Source organism: uncultured Halieaceae bacterium (assembly GCA_913057135.1). Lineage (GTDB taxonomy): Bacteria > Pseudomonadota > Gammaproteobacteria > Pseudomonadales > Halieaceae > Luminiphilus. The sequence continues at coordinate 4,490 of CAJXNM010000033.1, read as the reverse complement.
GACACCACCTGATCCGACAGACTGCAGATATAAAAATCAGGATCTGCAGCCATGGCAATTTCCGCCTGCCGGCGTGCCATAAATAGCTTGCCTGCTAACTGGGCATGATCGAAGTCATCGGCAGCAATGAATACCTGTTCAATTTGAGGCAATTGGTCGAGGGCTATCTCACCGCAGACATCGGGTGCCGTAGGCACAACGCGCCAGCCGATCGTTTTTAAGCCATTAGCCTCTAAACTGCGCTCTATCGATAGACGCGCGTGCTCTTGGCGGGATGTCTCCGGCGCCATAAACACCATACCTACCGCATAGTGCTCACCCAGCTCGGTATTGAATGTTTGACGAGCGACCTGACGCATGAAGGCATCGGGCATTTGTAATAACAGGCCACAACCATCACCGGTCTTACCGTCTGCGGCGATACCGCCTCGGTGGGTCATGCAGGTCAGCGACTCAATGGCTGTTTGTAATAATTTGTGGCTCTGTTGCCCTTGAATATGGGCAATCAGACCAAAACCGCAGTTATCCCGAAATTCTTCGGGGCGGTAAAGCCCCTGCGGGCGGGTCGGCGCGGAGGCGCTGACACCCGTTACAACACGTTGAGTCATAATCGATCACACTCTTGTCGATGGCGCAGTGCGCCTCGGGGACAAACCCTGCGCAGAGGGTCAAGTCAAAAGGCCGGCCATTTTACACATCGAAGAACAGGCGGACAATTGGCCACCTTATGACCAGTATAATCGCTGGGCTCATCGGCCTATCGCCGCCTCAATATCGTCTCGGCCAACATCCGATGTAATCACCGCCCGACCCAAGGTCGACAGCAACACATAGCGAATCTGCCCATGGGCCACTTTTTTATCGAGACTCATGGCCCGTAAAAAGCTGTCCACATCCATGTCGGGGGGCGCTTCCACAGGCAGCTGAAAGCGTTGCAACAACTGCTCTAAAGCCGCAACCGCAGCCGTTTCAAGATTGCCTTTGCTTTCAGATATACGAGCGGCGATGAGCATGCCACAGGCAACCGCCTCGCCATGCAACCAATTGCCGTAGCCTTGAACGTGTTCTATCGCATGACCAAAAGTGTGTCCAAAATTAAGAATGGCGCGCACCCCGCCCTCGCGCTCATCGGCCGACACAACATCGGCTTTAATGGCGCAGCTTCGCTCAATAGCGTAGATCAGCGCCTCGGGGTCTCGACTGGCAAGGGAATCCCCGGCGTCGATGATCCATTGGAAAAACGGAGCATCGTAGATCAGGCCATACTTGATCACTTCCGCCATGCCAGCCGCAAACTCCCGCTGAGGCAAACTTCGAAGGGTGTTGATATCAATGATGACCCCTAGAGGCTGATGAAAGGCACCGATCATATTTTTGCCGAGACTGTGATTGACGCCGGTCTTGCCACCCACAGAAGAGTCCACTTGCGCCAATAAGGTTGTGGGCACTTGTAAGAAATCGACCCCACGCTGGTAACAGGCAGCCGCAAATCCCGTCATATCACCAACCACTCCGCCCCCCAGTGCTACAAACACACTGCGCCGCTCGTGATGGCCGCGCAAGGCCGCCGTCATAATCGTAGCGAGTGAATCGAGGGTTTTATGCTGCTCGCCATCGGGCAGCAACAGCTCGGTTACCGGTCGATCGCGACCCAGAGCACGACGCAGGGCGTCGAGGTAGAGGGGCGCTACGATTTCATTGGTTACCACCATCACCGGCCGATCACCAATGAGCGAAGTCAGCAAGTCTGCATCATTCAGCAGATCGGTACCGATATGTATTGGGTAGCCTCGATCCCGTGAATCCGGGGGTAGCGCTACATGCAGCGTCGTCTGGCACGAGGACATAACAACTCCTGGAACAAGGGCCACGACAGGGCGGCGGTAAATAGTGGGGCTTAAGCGAGTTCGCTGATAATCGTATCCGCAAGCACCGATGCTGACTTATTGTCGGTGGGTAAGACTAAATCTGCCACCTCTCTATACAGAGGATCACGAATTTCCATAAGCTGGCCTAAGACCTGGGAGCGATTTTTCCCGGCCAGCAGAGGACGATTACGGTCTTTACCGGTACGACGGGTTTGCTCGCGCAAACTCGCGTTGAGATACACCACGTAACCGTGACTTCGCAATAGAGCACGGTTCTGCTCGCGCATAACAGCGCCACCTCCGGTGGCAAGCACTAGCGGAACGCGGGTAACAAGGTCGGCAATAACTTCGCCCTCTCGCTTACGAAAGCCGTCTTCCCCCTCAATTTCAAAAATCCATGGGATATCGGCCCCGGTCCGTCGCTCAATCTCCCCATCGCTATCGATAAAGGCCACTTGAAGACGCTCTGCCAAAATACGTCCGACGGTAGATTTGCCGGCCCCCATGGGGCCGACCAAAAAAATACGTTGTTTGCTTTTCACCTAGGGACCAGAGCAATTAGTCGAGTAATGCCTCGGACAGGATCCGTGGGGTGATGAAAATAAGGGTCTCGCTTTTGCTCTGTTTGTTGGCTGAGCTCTTGAACAGGGTTCCTACGTAAGGAATGTCACCCAATAGCGGCACTTTGCGCACTTGGGTAAGCTCCTCATTACGGAATACACCACCGAGTACCACGGTCTCCCCGTTACCCACCAATACCTGGGTTGTAAGCTCGGTCGTGTTAATGGTGGGAATAAGTCCGCCGTTACCACTGGGCACCAAATCACCCACAGAATCCTGGTTTACCACCAGGTCCAATAAGATCCGGTCATCGGGGGTAATGTTCGGTGTCACGTCTAATTTCAGTACAGCCTCTTTAAAAGCCGTGGTGGTTGCACCCGATGCAGCGCCCTCTTGATAAGGAATTTCAGTACCCGATTTAATGCTCGCCTGCTGCTTGTCACCGGTAATGACCTTAGGCTGGCTGACCACCTCACCCTGGCCCGAGGCTTCTAACGCAGACAGCTCGGCGGTAAGGAATAAGTCATCGGAGGTAAAGCCCACCGCAAAGCCGCTGGTTGCCGATGAGATACCAAGGTCCACAAGCGCCGCACCAAGCCCAGGCTGTACACCCCCGGCAGCGCCAGCGGCACCGCCAGCAACAGCACCTTGAGCAGGGAAGGACAGTGCCGGTGTCTGACCGTTGATAATGTCCTGATTGAGAGACACAACTTGCTCACGGCTACCCGACACGGACGTAATGCCGTCTGCATCCTGATTGATATAGCCGCCACCCCACTCGATGCCCAGCTCTTCATCGAGGTTAGTATTCGCGATAACAATACGGGCCTCGATCATGACCTGTCGGATGGGCACATCGACACGCTCAACCAGTGCCTGAATTTCCGCCAGCTTGGCTGCGGTATCGGTCACGATAATGGCATTGGTGCGCTCATCGACCACCACTGACCCTCTGTCGGAGATCAGGGATCCACCCTCCTCGGAGCCGGCCTCGAAAAGTTGTACCACATCGGCAGCTTTAGCGTAACGAATGCGTAAAAATTCAGTACGCAGGGGTGCCAACTCCTCAACTTGCTTGTTGGCTTCAATCTCCTGACGCTCACGCTCGGCGATCTCATTCGCCGGCGCAACCATAAGAACATTGCCAATTTGGCGGCTACCCAATCCTTTGGTTTTCAACACCAAATCGAGCGCCTGATCCCAAGGCACATTCTGTAAGCGAAGCGTAATGCCCCCTGTCACTGTATCGGAGGCCACCAAATTGAGCTCGGTAAAATCGGCAATCAGTTGCAGCACCGCGCGTACTTCAATGTTCTGGAAATTGAGCGAGATTCGATCGCCCACATAATTAAACTCGTTCAACCGCTCTTCTTTCTCTTCCTCAGTCAGCGGCTTAACACTCAGAACGTACTGATTACCTGTCTGGTAGGCAAGATAATCGAACTGCCCTGTAGCACGCAGCAATAGCCGTGTACCCCGCTCTGTGGTGGTGACTTCGACGTTGTTTACCGGTGTCGCAAAATCCGTTACATCAAAACGTCGTAGCAAGGATTCGGGCACACCCGTGTCGAGAAACTCCAGGTTGATATTGCCTCCGGCAGAGAACACATTGACATCAACCGAAGGGTCGCTGAGCTCAAGGATCAGCATGCCCTCACCCTCCTCCGAGCGACGAAACTGGAGATCGGTTAACTGTGATTGAACATCAACCACCCGATTAATTTGCTGCTCCAAAACCCCTACTGTGGCGGCGCGTTTAATGTACTCGCCGCTACTGTCTTGCCCCACCTGCAGGATCAACTCATTACCGCTAACCACTGTCTCGTAAGGGAGTAACTTGATGAGGTTAAGCACCATACGCGTACGGTCACCCGCCTCGAGCACCAAAACCCCCGTTGCATTGCCATAGGGCAAGGAGTAACGCTTGCGCTCAAGCGCACTCTTGGTACCCGGGAAATCGATCGCAATGCGCGCGGGATCCTCGATCGTGTAGGCGGCCATATCGGCCGGAGGTGCCTCATTGAAGCGCAGTCGCACTTCAAATTTGCTCCCGGGCTGAGA
>CAJXNM010000032.1 GCA_913057135.1 uncultured Halieaceae bacterium | reverse complement strand
ATCAAGGAATAGCGCATTGCCCGACCACTGAGCATCGCCGACACCTACAACATCGCCAGCGCTAGCCCTGTAGCGGTAAGGCGCACCGCTAGGTTCTAGGGTCCAAAATCGACTTTGCTGCTCGCCATCATCGAACAGGAACTGTTCATCGAGGGTGCCAATACCGTTATTCCAACATCCAATAATGTCAGCGTTGAATGATCGGGTGGCTTCGCCCTTGAAATTTTTAACGACACCGTGGGCACTGAGGGCGCCCACAAAAAACTCACTAGGTTCAAAGGCCGGCTGGCGTTCACGGTAATCGGTAACCGACACCGATCCGCAGCCGCTTGTTAAGAGCAGCAGAGGCAATAAGAAGGAGGCGAAAAAAACCCGGCCCACAGGGCCGGGACAAAAAAACCATCTGGGGGAAGATGGTTTGGAACCGCTCAGAAGAACAACCATAGGTAACGGCATGGAGAGCCACGTATCGTTGAACATGTGGAGATTACGACTTTGGTAGTAGGCTGGATCACCCCGAAAGATTTTTTTAGAGCAAAAAAAAGCGGCGCATCGGATCGGTAGAAGGCATCAACATACCGTTTAGAGTGCTCGAGATATAACGGCCATCAAAACCGCGGACGTTTGCATATTTGTCGTCTTGAACAGCAACACCAACCACGCGTGTCAAAGCTGCGGCCACATCACTGTCGCCAAAACGCTCCAACTGCATTCGAAGAAGTACTGACGCCGCCAGCGCTTATGGTGAAATCCGCTAGACCTGCTCCGTCTCTGAAGTGACCTTCCTTGTCAACACACCAGTGCCAGAGTCATCAGGCCCGAAGGAACGAGAGGTGATAGTTGGCGTGTCGCCCGTTGTAGACGTAAACGTGACAATAACCTCGACAGAGTCGTCATTATCCGCAGAGCCAAACTCGAACGGAAATGCGAACTCTCTATCACTCAATTGCGCATCATGATCGCCCGCATCTACCTGCCCGTGAGCAATGCCAGATCCGTCGGTAACGCCTAAACGAGATCCATCAACGCTCACCTCGACATTTGTCATTGGTGCCTGATCAAGGAAGACCTACACAATGACTTCCACTGCCACTGCCACTGCCACTGCCACTGCCACTGCATGCTGCGTAACCAGCAAAACGACTGGCAACAGTCAATAACGAAGAAAACGCATGCGGAGATTCTGAGAGCGGAGTTACCAAGAAATCGGAAGCAACGGTAGAGGCCATACATGACAGACAGCTGACCGATTTATGGCAGAAAGATTACATAAGCAGGGTTTGGAAACCGTGAGCACCACCCTCAGCAATTGACTCGCGCCCGAACATAAGTGCTGTTAGTGCTTCAAGGACTAGAGCAACATCTTGGGTTTTGAGCATACTGCTGCCCGTGTGTTCATGGATTCCACCCAAGCATCGAAAACGAACTCTACATTAGTAGGCGTCGTCATTAGTCAGCTGCAAGACCCACAAGGCACCTAGCAAATCCCGAACGGCGCCTTTGAACATTTCATCATCAACGTCGTTAGTGGTTGCCATTAACGACAGACCATCAACTCATAGTCAGCGGCATCGACTAGCACCACGACTTCCTGCGCTTGCAACTTGGGTATTGCGAAGTACTCGCCCTTAAAATTTGCCTGGCCCTGACCGCAGCCTGCAAGAAGTAAGATGGATGTAACACATACACTCAATGTCGCCATGCGCAATGCGCAATGCGTACAGATCACACATGCAGCTAAAGGTAAGACTTTGCTTCATGGATAGTCTCATTGTATTCCTGTGTCACATAAAGATTTGACTCACGCACCGTGCAGTGTCTTCGAGCTGAAGTGCCTCCGACAGTCTGGGTGAAAACTAGGCTGCGAATATCAATATAAGTGGAAGGCTGGTTAATAATACACAGTCACAAAAATTTAATAAAAGGGACGTCGTCCCGTCATCAAGGACCACCATGCTATCTCGTTGGCTTGCAATGACAATGTAAATCAAACGACTAACCTCACCACAAGAGCCGTTATGATCAGCTTCCAGCAAATCATCGAAAACCGATATCCCGAGTTCGTTAAGCGACACCGGCGAGTGGCCATGGTCATTAGCCGCTTTCTGGGCTTCCTATTTTACGAGAAGCGCTTTCAGCAGTTCGAGCGCGATTACCCTCACTTAGAAGGCTTCGACTTTGTTGAAGCGGTGCTGCGCTACTTCGACTTTCATTTGCGGTTACGGGAGTTCGAACGTGCCCGCATCCCCAGCAGTGGTCGCGTCGTTATTGTGGCCAACCACCCCATTGGGTCCCTCGACGGCTTGGGGCTGTTGAATTTGGTTCGCCAAGTTCGCCCCGACGTAAAAGTCATCGCCAACGATATGCTGCTGGCCCTGAACCCACTGCACCGGGTGCTACTGCCGGTAGATAATATGGGGGGCAACACCGCTCGCCAGAATCTGCGCAATATACGGGCGCACCTGGAAAGCGAAGGCGCGCTCATTATTTTCCCCGCCGGCGAGGTGTCACGTTTCGGGCCTCGAGGCGTGAAAGATGGCAAGTGGCAAGCAGGCTTTGTGAAGATAGCGTCATCGACGAAGGCGCCCATCCTGCCCATCTTCGTTAAGGGCCGTAACTCCATCTTCTTCTACAGCCTGTCGTTCCTGGCCAAGCCCCTATCCACCGCATGGTTGGTGCGGGAAATGTTCAAGCAGAGCCACAACACCATCGATGCGCGAGTCGGTCAGCCGGTGCCCCACGAGGTGTACAGCGCCAATGACTTCTCGGCGAAAAAAGTGGCGGTCATGTTCCGCAAACACGTGTATCGCTTGGGTAAAGGTGGCAAACCCCTGTTTCGCAGTGTCGAAACGGTGGCACCCCCCGAGTCACGTGAGCTGCTGCGTCAAGAGCTGGAGCAATGCGAGCACTTGGGTGAAACCAGCGACGGCAAGCACATTTATTTGGCACAGATGGCCGATGCCCCCTGTGTCATGCGCGAAATTGGGCGTTTGCGGGAAATGACCTTCCGGCTGGTGGGCGAAGGGTCGGGTATGCCGAGAGATATCGATCGGTTCGATCGAGACTACTTTCAGCTAGTGCTCTGGGATAGCAACGACCGGGAAATTGTGGGTGCCTACCGTATTGGCGATGCCGCTACCATTATGAGTAAGCGCGGCATTGAAGGTTTGTATACCCACTCGTTGTTCGAGTTCGACGACAGCATGATGCCCTACCTAGAGCAAGGGCTAGAACTGGGGCGCAGCTGGGTACAACCCAAATACCAAACCCGCCACAGTCTCGACTACCTATGGTTTGGCATTGGCGCCTTCGTGCGCAAGTATCCGCGCTTTCGCTACCTGTTTGGGCCCGCATCTATCAGTCGTTTCTACGGCCAGAAAGCCATTGCTCGCCTAGCCTATTACTACGCCACCTATTACAACCAAATGCAGTTAGGGGTCACCCCCAGAAACCCCTTTGTCATTCACGACAAAATCCGTCAAGAGTTAGCCCTGGAATTCAGTGGTATTGACGTTGAAGAAGACTTCAAAACCCTGCGCGACACCCTAGCGGAAACGGGTCTTCCCGTACCAACCCTGTATAAGCACTACTCGCAGGCCACCGAAGCCGACGGGGTTGAGTTCACCGCATTCAACATTGACCCCGAGTTCGGCGACTGCGTTGACGGCTTCGTGCTGGCCGATTTAGACAAACTCAAGCCCCGTAAACGCAAGCGCTATCTGGGTGATGCCGCGACTACGGTTGTTGCAGCGACCCCGCTAAATTCTGCAGAGGAAGCCCGTGATGGAGGCGATTCGGCCTGACGATCAAATCCACTGCCGCGCCATGTGGATCTCTGATGTACATCTGGGCAGTACCCACAGTAAAGCCAAACAGCTGTTGCAATTGCTTGACCGAGTACACTGCGATCGTCTGTATTTGGTGGGCGACATTGTCGATTTGTTAGCCATGCGTCGCCGGGTGCACTGGCCTCAGGCCCACAATAAAGTCGTACGCAAGCTCATGAAACTGTCGCGCCGTGATGTTGAAGTGGTCTACATTCCGGGCAACCACGATTACGCCTTTCGCACCCTGTGCAATAACGAGTTGGGCAACATCAAAATTCGTCGCAACCTGGTGCACGAAACCCTGACCGGTCAACGGATGTTGGTGACTCACGGTGATGAACTGGACTACGCCGTTCGCTATTCAAAGCTTAATCGCATCATTGGCGACATTGCCTATGACACGCTGATGCGGCTCAACCGCTGGGTGGACAAGAGCCGCGAGTGGCTGGGAAAACCCTATTGGTCATTGGCAAAGTGGGTCAAGAAAAACTCCGCCAAGGCCGAGCAAGCCATTGATGCCTATCAGTTGGCGGCCATTAACATGGCGAAGGACAAAGGCTACGACGGCATTATTTGCGGCCACCTGCACTACCCCACCATCCGCCAGCAAGACGGGGTGTTGTACTGCAATGACGGGGACTGGGTTGAAAATTGCTCGGCCTTAATAGAAGACGACGCCGGCAACCTGCGCCTCATCCGGGGTGAATCCCATCCAGAATCCATTAAACGCATGATTTTTATCGACGCAACGGATGAATTTACCAAAGGTATGCCCGTTGCCGCGGCTTACGAACCCGCCGTGCCAACCCCCACAAACCACTGCTGAATCAAGCGCTTTGGGGACAATTGTCTGCGCCCAATTTGTGACTTTATTACGTTTTTATGTCACAAGCTTTGATTAATAGAACAAATAGGTTTTCGACAGCGCCGGTTTGCTCTGGTTTATTGGAGCTTCGGGTGCGGTTCTAGGAAGCACACCTTCCTTCGACACGCGTCCTCTTTCCAATGGCAAGGAGAAACGGTTGATGAAGCGAAGTAAGCGTGACATGAAGCAGCGAGCATTCGAACGTGGCTACCAAATGGGTCTGTCGGGACGCTCCAGCGAGTTGTGCCCCCACAGCGGCGGTGAACAACGTATCAACTGGATGCAGGGCTGGCGCGAAGGTAGAACCGATCAATGGGATGGCCTGAACGGCGCCACCTCCTGTCACAAGCTATCGGGTTTCTAGCAAGACCAAACCAATGTTTACCTGTTGCTGAGGCTTTTTTGTCGAGCAAAGGAAACTAAAAAGGGGTTGTTTTTGTCACAGATGTCACCATAGTGACCGATAAGAATCGGTGAGGTAAACCTGTGACAGCAACGCCCCTACAACAACTTGAACAGTGGCTTGCTAGCCAAATCATTGGCCAGCAAGATCTTATTCACAAACTGCTTATTGCCCTGTTAGCCGACGGTCACCTGCTAGTGGAAGGCGCTCCGGGGCTGGCCAAGACTCGCGCCATTAAACAGATGTCCGAGGGTATTGAAGGCAGTTTCCATCGCATCCAGTTCACCCCCGATTTATTGCCAGGGGATGTCACGGGCACGGATATTTTCAGGCCGCAACAGGGCATTTTTGAGTTCCAGCAGGGACCCATCTTCAACAACCTGATTTTGGCCGACGAAATCAACCGGGCACCGGCCAAGGTACAGTCGGCGCTACTTGAGGCCATGGCTGAACGCCAAGTATCCATCGGCACCCGCACCTACCCGCTGCCCGAGCTGTTTCTGGTTATGGCCACCCAGAACCCCATTGAGCAAGAGGGTACCTATCCGCTGCCTGAAGCACAGCTTGACCGCTTTCTGATGCAGGTCAACGTGAGCTATCCCAACGCAGAGGCCGAAGCCGCCATTCTTAGGCTGGCGCGCAATGAAGCTAGTGGCGATGTGCCCCCACTACCCACGGAAATTACCCAAGACACGATCTTTACTGCACGTAAAGAAGTGCTAGCTCTGCATATGGCCCCGGCGGTCGAGCAGTACATCGTGCAGCTCATCATGGCTACCCGCGAGCCCGCCGCCTTCGACGCTGATCTGGCGGGCTGGCTTGAGTTTGGCGCCAGCCCCCGGGCCACCATCGCCCTCGATCGCTGCGCCCGCGCAAACGCCTATCTGCAGGGACGGGATTACGTCAGCCCCGACGATGTTCAAGCGGTGGCCATGGACTGCCTGAAACACCGGCTCATTGTGTCGTTCGAAGCCGAAGCCTCAGGCGTCACCAGTGCACAGGCGGTAGAGCGCCTGCTGTCTGTCGTTCCCATCGGCTGAACCCATGCAGTCAGGGCTCGATGAACCCGTCTATGGGGCCACCATTGAGACGGCCGATCTGATCGCCGCGCGCTTTGCGGCGCGCTACCTTAATGTGACCCGAGCCAGCCGGGCGTTGGCCCATTTGGCAGGCGCAAAACGCTCTACCCGCCGGGGTCGTGGTGTCGAGTTCGACGAAGTCCGCCAATACGCCGCCGGGGATGATGTTCGCGCCATCGACTGGCGGGTCACCGCGCGATCGGGAGAGGCCCACACCAAGTTGTTCCATGAGGAACGGGAGCGCCCGGTGTTGGTGGCGGTCGATTTGCGGCCGCCTATGCAGTTCGGTTCGGTGAACTGTTTCAAATCGGTACTTGCCGCACGCGTCGCCAGTCTGCTGCTGTGGTCAGCCCTGGACAGAGGAGAGCGCGTGGGGGGTATGGTGTTTGCGGGCGCCGACCCACAAGATGTTCGCCCCCGCCGCTCGAGACGGGCTGTGCTGTCGATGATTGGCGATATGGAACAGCTAGGGCGGCAAGCTGACCCCCAAACAACCACCGACGTACCGAGCTTTGCCGATCAGCTAAAACAACTCCAGCGCATTACACGGCCCGGCAGCAGCTTGTTTCTTATCAGCGACTTCCACGACGGGCTCGATGACGCCAGCCTGGACGCATTGCGCCGGCTTGCCAGCCATATCCAAATAACGGCGGTTGCCATTAGTGACCCCTTAGAGCAGCAATTGCCCAGCGCTGGACGCTATGTGGTGGCAGATGACAAGGGGCGCTATGGTCTAAATACCGGTGATGCCAGCCTGCGCAAGCGTTACGCAGAAGCCTTTGCCCTGCATCAAACAACGCTGACACAACGCTACCAACGCTTTCGTATTCCGGTCATTGGTCTGTCCACAGACTCGGCGCCGCTACCTGTTTTGCAACGCTACTTTCCCGCTCGGTAGGCTCGGTTATGGATCCTGACGTTCTACTGCAGCAACTCGCACCCCTTCGGGAGCCCAGCCCCATTAGCTGGTGGCCGCCGGCACCCGGTTGGTGGCTGCTGGCCGTGCTCGCCCTTATCGGGCTGGGCTTGCTGGCGCTGACACTGTACCGACGCCGGCAAGCGCGACGTTATCGCCGCCAAGCACTACAGCGATTACAGCAACTTGCCAGCACCGGCGAAGTCACTCTAGAGCAGCTCAATCAGCTATTAAAAGCCACGGCCATGCGCGGCTTTCCGACTACCGATGTCGCACGACTCCACGGTGCTAACTGGCAGCAATTCCTGGCGGCCACCGCGGCCAAACTTCCTTCAGATGTATGGAGCGAGCTAGAACAGGTCTACCGCCAACCCAGTCATGCCGCATCGGACGCATTGTTACAGCAGAGCCGGCAATGGCTGCGCCAGCACCGGAGTCAGCATGATTGATTTCGCGCTGCCTTGGTTGCTGCTATTGGCCCCCGTCCCCCTGATGGCTCGCTGGCTGTTACCCGCCGCCAACGCCGAGCAAGCCGCCATACGAGCACCTTTTGCTGCCCGCTGGCGAGAGTTGGCCGATAGCCACCGTATCGATTGGCGCGGCCGTCTATTCAGCGCGCTGCTGTTGTGGCTCATTTGGTTGTTACTGGTGACCGCCGCCGCCCGCCCCCAGTGGACCGGCGAACCCATTGAGCTGGCCAACTCGGGCCGTGACCTTATGCTGGCCCTTGACCTGTCGGGCAGTATGCAAATTGAAGATATGCAGGTAGGCAACAGCTTGGTGTCGCGCATTGAAGCGGTCAAAGCCATTGCCGCCGACTTCACCCAGCGGCGCAGCGGCGACCGGGTAGGTCTTATCCTGTTCGGTACCCAGGCCTATGTTCAGGCACCACTTACCTTCGATGTGCAAACGGTAACCCAGTTTATCCGTGAGGCTCAGTTGGGTTTCGCCGGCGAAGATACTGCCATCGGCGATGCTCTGGGGCTTGCGGTCAAGCGTCTGCGCGAGCGCCCTGCGGACGCACGGGTGCTGATACTACTGACCGATGGTCAGGATACCGCCTCGACCGTTGACCCCATGGAGGCGGCGGCCTTGGCGGCAGAGATGGGGGTGCGCGTGTATACCATAGGCATCAGCCGGCGCTTGGGTAACCGCACTAACGCCTCGGGTGAAGTGGACGAAGCCCTATTGAACGCTATCGCCGAAGGTACCGGCGGTCGCTATTTCCGAGCACGTAACCCCGCCGAACTTCAGAGCATCTACCAGGTACTCGATGAGTTAGAACCCATCGAGCAAGAGGCCTCAACCTTCCGCCCCGTGCGTGCGCTCAGCTTTTATCCCATGATGGGAGCGCTGGCTCTTACCCTTGTGCTAGCGCTTTATCGCGCTTTGGGTGGTCTACTAGTGAACCGACAAAAGGAGGCGCCGCATGCTTGAGCAAATGCACTTACTGCGCCCCGATGCCCTGTGGCTGGCACTGCTGGCACTCCCTCTCATACTGCTACTAAAGCGTATTGCCCCTGCAGCGGGCAGTTGGAGTAAGGTCATTGACCCGGCGTTGCTGCCCTTCATGCTTGAGGGCCGTCAGCAACGCGAGCGCAGAGGAGGTCAATGGCTCATCGTGTTCGGATGGTTGCTGTTGGTGCTGGGGATTGCCGGACCCAGCTTTAGCAAAATTGATGTGCCGGTGTTTCAAAAGGCCGATGCGCTGGTGCTAGTACTGGATTTGAGCGCGTCCATGGACGCCACCGATATTCAGCCCTCTCGGGTACAGCGGGCCCGCCAGAAAATTCTGGACTTGCTGGCCGAGCGCAAAGAAGGGGTTACCGGGTTGGTGGTTTATGCCGGCGATGCCCATGTGGTCGCCCCGCTCACCGACGATCGACGCACCATCGAGAACCTACTGCCGGCCCTGTCCACCGACATCATGCCCCTACCCGGCGCCGATACCGCCAGCGCCCTGAGGGCAGCGGCAAAGCTTTTGGGTGCTGCGGGCGTTGCCAACGGCCAGATTCTGCTGCTCACCGACGGCATGCCCAAGTTCGACCCCGAGGACGTTCTCGATGAGCTGCAACAAGCGGGCGCCAGCGTCAATATTTTGGGTATTGGCACCGCCGCCGGTGCTCCAATTCCCATAGCCAGCGGCGGCTTTATGCGAGAACGGGACGGCGACATTGTGGTACCGCGGCTCGACGCCAGTGAGCTTAAAAGCTACGCGGCACAACTGGGCGGGCGCTATGCGGCTATCAGCCTCGATAACAGCGATCTCGATGCTTTAAGCGGAGTGACCCTGCTAGAGGATCAAGGGGAAGTGCAACTCGATCGCAAAACCGACACCTGGCTCGACCAAGGTAACTGGCTGGCACTGGCGGTGGCACTGGGCTTATTACCCCTGTTTCGTCGGGGTGCACTGGCGCTCGTACTGCTCATGCCACTGCTGGTCAGCGACCCTGTTTCGGCGCAAAGCCCCGGCAATCCCGAGTTAGCCTCTAAACCCCAGCCCATGTCACCGGCGGTAGCGAATGCGCCCCCCCGTGCAGCAAACGAAGAACCCCCAGCACCTGATAATACGGCGGCCAATTCCTCGGGTTTTGCAGGGCTCTGGCGCACCCCCGACCAACAGGGGGCGGCTGCCATGGCCGAGGGGCAGCCGGCGCGGGCAGCCCAATTGTTTGAAAATGATGCCTGGCGGGGTACCGCACTGTACCAAGCTGAGGACTGGCTAAAGGCCGCCGATAGTTTTGGTCGCGATGATAGCGCTGACGCCCTGTACAACAAAGGCAATGCACTCGCCAAAGCCGGAGAATTCCAGCGCGCCCTAGAGGCCTACGACGCCTCGCTGGCGAAGAAGCCCCAGCAAGCCGACGCGCTGCGCAATCGGGACCTGGTCGAGCAATTGCTACAGCAACAGGAAAACGAGCAATCAAAACAGGGCGACGACGGCGATCAGGGAGAGAAGAACGAGGCCGAACCCGACGATCAGGAGGGCTCAACCGCCGGCTCCCAAGGCACCGACTCCCAGAAGCAATCGAATAATGACAGCGACGCCGCTTCGCCCCAGAACAACGACGAATCCAATGCCGATAGCGCCGAGCAGACCGAAGGAGGCTCAGAGGGCGACGGGGATGCCGATGCCGGCGGTCAACAGCAGTCCGGAGGTCAATCCGGGGTCGAGGGCACCAGCCAGGGCCAGGACGGTATGAGTGATGCCATGGCCGAGCAACTGCAAGCCCAGACCCAAGAGCAGATGCGGAAATTTGATGCGGCGCTAGAGGAGCAGCAAGCCCTTGAACAATGGTTGCGCCGGGTGCCCGATGATCCGGGCGGTCTGCTGCGTCGCAAATTCCGCTATGAGAGTATTCAACGATTACGCAAGGGAGAAGAGCCCGATGAAGATGTGCGTTGGTAGCCGTCGATACTGGCTGGCCCTGCTGGTTCTTTGCCTCTGTATCGCGGCACCGGTCAGTGCCCGCATCACCGCCACGGTCGATCGTACTGACATCGCCTTGGGCGAAACGCTACGCTTAACCCTAAAAGCGGACGACGGTGAGCAACCCGACGAGCTCGATTTCTCGGAGCTCGAGCAGAATTTCCGCGTACTCCAGCGCTCCAGTGCCACAAACGCGCGTATCACCGGCGGACAGCAGAGTGTGACTCGGACCTACGAGCTAGAGATTGCTCCCCTTCGGGACGGCGTGCTGGCTATTCCCGCTTTCAATTACGATGGCCGGCGCACAACGCCCATTGCCATCAAGGTGGATAAGACACCCAAGGTCACACCGGGGGTCGACCAAATTGCCACGTTCACCGCGGAAATTAGCGATACCAGCGTTTATGTGCAGGCCCAAACCATTCTGACCATCACCCTGCAGCAGTCGGTGAATCTGGATAACCGCGCTGTGTCTGAATTGAACATACCCAATACCTATATAGAACCCCTGGAGCAAAAAAGTTTTCAACGCACAATCAACGGCCAGGTTTGGCTGGTGAATGAATTGCGCTACGCGCTTTTTCCCCAGCAATCGGGCACCCTCACCATTCCACCCATTAGCTTCTCGGGTCGGGAGCTGCTGCCCGGGCGCTCGCTGTTGGGCGCCCGACTGGGCAAGAGCATTAATTTGCAAACCCAGCCGATAACCCTACAAGTAAAACCGGTACCCGATGCGTTCCCCGGTGATATCTGGCTGCCCGCCCGTCGGCTGATACTGGATGAGAGTTGGAGTGACTCACCGGATCGGTTGAACGTGGGCGATTCCACCACGCGCACCCTCGAAATCATTGCGGAAGGCTTACAGGGTAGTCAGTTACCTCCTATAACCAGCTTGGAGGAAGGGGTAGCACTGAAGGGTTTGCGCTTCTATCCCGATAAAGAAACCATCGAACACTCTGAGATTCCCACGGGTCTTGAGGGCTATCGTCTACAAAGTGAAGCCCTAGTGGTCACCGAGGCCGGCGATTGGGTGCTGCCCGAGCGGGTCATTCCCTGGTGGAACACCGCTACCGACCAATTGGAATACGCTCGAATTCCACCAGTTACGGTGAAGGTGGCCGGTGTTGTGGCACCAACCGCCACCAGCACTACCGAGCTAGCCACCGCTGAACTCAACGGGGGCGCTGATTTACCCGAGCTCTGGCTGTGGCAAGGGCTGGCGGCGGCGGGCTGGTTAGTCGCCCTGGGAATAGCCGGGCTGTGGTGGCGCCTAGGTGGCCGAGGGGTCAAATCTGAAGGCAGCCCTAAGCCCTTGACCGTTTCCTTCGATAGCCGTGACCTGATGGGCTTGCGTTTAGCCTGCAGCCAGAACGACCCTGTGGCTGCACGCCAGGCGCTACAAAATTGGGGCCAGCGCTGGTTGCAATGCCCCCAGCCCCCCACTCTCGATACGCTGGCAGCACAGGTGGATGAAAGCCTTCAGGCAGAGATCCAAAAACTCGATCGAGCAGCGTTCAGTGCTGGTAGCGGTGATCCCTGGCGTGGTGACGCCCTCTTTCAAGCGGTGCGCAGCCAATCTCAGCGGGCGCCGGCGAAAGCCCACGACGAGCTTGCCCTGTACCCGAGTAATTGAGTCACTGGCACCCTTTTGTTGACGGCGATTCACGTGATAACTGTGTTTCAAAAAGGCACTTCTGAGCTTTGCGGTGATGCCATATACTGGTGTCCCCAATTGCTTGGTGCTGTATGAAACTGTTACTGGCCGAAGATGATCCTCAAGTTCGCGTTGAACTGCGCGAATTGCTGTCGGAGGAAGGGTACACGGTGGTCACCGCCGCCGACGGCATCGAGGCATTTGAAAAATTCCGCGATGACACCGACATCGAGCTCATGCTGCTCGACATCCGTATGCCCCGCTGCACCGGGCTGCAAACCCTTGATGCCATCCGCCGTATCGACAGTAACGAGAAGCGCATCTACGAGACTATTTTCATCACCGGTAACAACGACAGTGAAGCGGTCATTGCGGCGTTAAAGCTGGGCGCTTTTTCATTCCTGTTTAAACCCATTGTCATCGAGCAGCTTCTGGCGGAAATTGACGATGCCAAAGATCGCATCAACCAGCGCCGCTACCGGCGCTTCCGGGAAGACACCCTTAAAGCCCAGGTTGAATCGACAACCAACCAAATCACTCGGCTCACCGATGAACTACGCGGTGGCTTTGCCGGTGCCGTTGAGTTGCTAGCACGCTCGGCAGAATACGATGTGCCCGGTATTGATTTGCATGTAGTGCGTATTGGCGACATGGCCGCCTGTCTGTCCGCTCGCCTGGGCTATAACACCCTGCAACAACAGCAATTACGCCTAGCTGCCATGCTCCACGACGTGGGTAAAATCACGGGACCCCGGGAGCTCTACAGCGCTAATCGTCAGCTTACTCCAGAAGAGTTCGAGCAGACCAAATCCCATACTGTGGACGGCGCAGCCTTCCTGTCCCATCACGATGAACCGGTATTTGCCATGGCGCGGGTCATCGCCGAGCAGCATCATGAGAATTACGATGGCAGCGGCTATCCCCACGGACTCTCGGGCGACGCCATCGCCCTCGATGCCGCCATTGTGCACGCGGTCGATGTCTACGATAACCTGCGCGCGCAGCGCCCCTACCGGGATCCACTGCCCCACTACGTGGCCCTCGACAATATGGTCAATGGGGACGAAAAATCGACACCAGAGCATTTTCACCCCAAGGTGCTGCAGGCTCTACTGTCGCAGCACCGGGACATTGAGGCCATTTACGAGCGCTTTCGTATTCCAGCGGTGAATCACGGTAATGACAGCGCCTAGCGACCCCGTCCCACTCCATTGTGTGTTCGAGGCTCTGTCCACCCCTGTGATGGTACTGAGCCACGAACTGAAAGTGGTGCGCAGTAACCGCGCCGCCGAGCCCTACTTACACGATCTGGACGCTATGCTTGGGTTCGCCAAGGGGCTTATTGACTCAAAGACCTATCCAACCGATACCGACCCACCGTTTATTCACTCCCTTGTATCGGTACACAGCGGCGTCACTGACAAAGCCACTCTGCAATGCCAATGGCAGCGGCCCGATGCAACAGCCACCCTGAACGTCGAGCTGTGCCTCATTCATCAAGACTCGACGCTCCGTCACTATCTTCTGTCTCTGGCGGACATCACGCCCCTGGTGGAAGTGCGCCAACAAATGGCCCATGCGGCTAAACTGGCCTCTATCGGCGAGATGGCGGCAGGTATTGCCCACGAGCTCAATCAACCGTTGAACGTGATTCGTATGGCCAGCCAGAACCTGCAACGGGCTACCGAAAAAGGTTCACTGACGCCGGAACGGGTAGCACCGAAACTCGAGCGGATTCAGCAACAAATTGAGCGGGCCACGCATATTGTCAGCAGCTTGCGTTTATTCGGTCACCCCGATGATTTTGAACCCCAGCGATTGCGTGCATCGAGCACGGTGGCATCGGGTGTAGCATTGGTAGCCGAGCAGCTAGAGGCCGCAGGCATTGCCATTACCTACAGACCTCTAGAAAACGATGTCTATGTCATGGCCGACGAAAACGCCCTAGCGCAAGTGGTGGTGAATTTGCTCGAGAATGCCCGGGATGCGGTGCTGGTACACCACCCCGAGGGCGCCCTTATCAGCCTTCAAGAGCAGGCAGATGAGCATTTTTTTGCCCTCACCGTTGAAGATAATGGCGGCGGCATTACCGAGGATGCCCTCGATCACCTATTTGAACCGTTTTTCACCACAAAAAAGGTGGGCACCGCCACCGGACTTGGTTTGGCCATTAGCTACGGTGCGGTCAGTGCCCTAGGGGGTGACATACGCGCTGCCAACACCGCCTCGGGTGCGCGCTTTACGGTGCGGCTGCCCTTGGCAGAGCAGCAGTCCCCATAAGCTAGATCGATCCCAGTGCTGGCTGTTGCCAAGAGCCATTACTGGGATAAAGATCGGTCGACCACCTCGTAAACATCCCGAGACAGACCCTCTACGTTCCCAATGCGCTCCAACTCTGAACGCATTAACTCGACACCGTGCTGATAACGGCGATAGCGGGTGAGCGGCGAGCACAAACGCGCAGCAATCTGCGGATTACTGGCTTGCAAGCGAATCACCGCATCGGCCAGTAGACGGTAGCCGGCGCCATCGGTTCTATGAAAACCGGTGGGATTACCCGCACTGAAGGCACCAAGCAGGGCTCGCACCTTGTTGGGGTTGCGCCAGTCGAAACTGGGATGGTCCATTAAGGCGGCGACCTCGTCGCAGGCTGCCGCCGCCGGTCGACCCGCCTGCACACTCAACCACTGATTCACGACTAACGCCTCGTTGTGCCAGTCGTTGAAGAATTGGGTCAAGGCCGACTCACGGGCTTCCCGATGGCCGTAGTGCACCAGTGTGCGCAGCCCTGCCAATCGATCGGTGAGGTTATCCGCCGATGCAAATAGCGCAGTGGCATCGGCAACCGCGGCGTCGGGTAAATGGGCCAAATAATCGAGGGCCAAATGGCGCAGTGATCGAGCGCCGATTTGCGGTCCCGATGGCTCATAGGGTCCTGTGATGGCCAAGTCTGCAAACAGTGCGCGCCACCGATCTTCAAAGCGCTGGGCAATGGCCAGTTTCAATTGTTCGCGGGCATTGCGTATCGCAAAGACATCGACCCCACCACTGGCGGCAGCCAAATCAGCGAGATACTCCTCACTGGGTAGTGCCAACAATTGGGCAGTGACGGCGGGGTCTTTGATAGCCGTAAGGGCACTGCCGAAAGCACTGAAGAAACCCTCGTCGAGGGTATCCCCCGCTGCCACTTGGCCGAGTACTTGGGTGGCATAGCGCTGAAAGGCATCCCAGCGCACGAAATCGTCATCGTCGCCAGCGATTAAGGCCTGAAGATGACTGCTGCTCTCTTCGGCTTTCAAACGTACCGGCGCCGAGAAGCCACGCAGCAAAGATGGCACTGGGCGTGACGACAGGTTGTCAAAATCAAACTGCTGCTGGGCTTCAGTGACTTCAAGTAATACCGTGCTGCTACCGTTATCAAAGACCTTGGGCTGACCGTTCTCGAGCAGGCCCACCGCCAGTGGAATATGCAGCGGCTCGCTGTAGTCCCCGTTGCGCTGGCGCACCGTCAGGGTATAGCGGCCCTGTGCGGCGTCATACGCTTCCTCGATAGTGAGCTCCGGGGTACCCGACTGGGCATACCAGCGACGGAACTGACTAAGGTCCCGCCCCGAGGCGTCGGCCATGGCGGTGACAAAATCATCACAGGTCACCGCCTGACCGTCATGGCGCTTAAAATACAATTGTGCACCGGCAATAAAGTCATCATGACCAAGCAGCGTGTGCAGCATACGCACCACTTCCGCACCCTTCTCGTAGACTGTTAGAGTGTAGAAATTGGAGATTTCGATAAAGCTATCGGGACGCACCGGATGTGCCATGGGGCCCGCGTCTTCGGCGAACTGGTGGGTACGCAAGAAAGTGACATCCTCTACCCGCTTAACACCCCGTGAGTTCATGTCGGCGCTGAACTCGGCGTCGCGAAAGACGGTGAAGCCCTCTTTCAAGCTCAGCTGGAACCAGTCGCGGCAGGTCACTCGGTTACCTGAGTAGTTGTGGAAATACTCGTGGGCCACAATGGCTTCGACTCGCTGGTAGCCCGCGTCGGTGGTGATATCGGGGGCGGCCAATACACAGGAGGTGTTGAAGATATTCAGGCTTTTGTTCTCCATGGCGCCCATGTTGAAGTCATCGACCGCCACAATATTGAACAGATCAAGGTCGTACTCGAGACCGTACACGGTTTCATCCCAGCGCATTGAGTGTTTCAGAGATGCCATGGCGTGATCGCAATAGGCTAAATCTTTGGCTTCCACGTAGATGTGCAGCGCAACCTCCCGGCCCGATGCGGTAACGAAGCTGTCGTCGACCCGCGCCAAATCCCCGGCCACCAGAGCAAACAAATAACTGGGTTTAGGCCAGGGGTCGTGCCAAACCGCCTGATGGCGGCCGTCGTCGAGGGTAGTCGTAGACTGCAAATTGCCATTGCTCAATAGCACGGGGCAGGTACTGGCGTCGGCCTCTAGGGTCACCGTGAACACGCTGAGCACATCCGGACGGTCGGGGAAAAAGGTAATCTTGCGAAAACCCTCGGCCTCGCACTGGGTGCAATACAGGGTGCGCGACTTATAGAGCCCCTCGAGCGACGTATTGTCTTCGGGGTGAATAATGACCGTGGTCTGTAAAGTGCAGGACGCAGGCACCTGCTTCAAGGTTAATTGAGAGCCATTGTAGTCATAGGCATCGGGGCTTAGGTCGACACCATCGATAGCGATGGCCTCTAGCTGCAGGCTCTCACCATCGAGGCACAGGTCACCCACGCTGCCATCGCTACGCTGCAATTGTAGCTGGCTGCTAACCCGGGTGTAGCCCGGGAAAATGGCAATCGTCATGGCTACCGTGGGGACTTGAAAACGGGGTGCCTGATAGTCTTTTCGATAGATTACAGAGGGTGATCCCTCTCTGGCCATTGCAGCATTCATGGCGTCAGTCCTCGACGTCGTCGTTATGAAAACAAAGTTTGGTTTGCCCTAAGAGATAGCTTAAGGGCCGCGCTCGCGGTTTATAAACAGCCTAGCGGTTTCGTAACCAGTGACCAAGCTGCGCGATAAGCGCCGTAGGGTCAACGGGCTTCACCAGGTACTCATTCATCCCCACTTCCCGAGCCGCTTCAATATCGGCACCGGCGGCGCTGCCGGTCATGGCGATGATGGGCATCGATGCGTACTTGGGCTGGCGGCGAATTTCTGCGGTGGCCGTAAAGCCATCCATTATCGGCATTCGGCAATCCATGAGCACAGCATCAACCGCATAAGACTGGAGTTTATCCAGTGCCTGCTGGCCATTATCGGCGGTAAAGACCACAGCACCTTCCGCTTCCAACAACTCTTTCACCGCTTGCTGGCTGTCAATATTGTCCTCAACGAGCAGTAGATACACACCCGCCAGGCTGTCATCGTCGAGTACATCCACCGGCGCCACCACCGACGTCCCTGGCATCGCCTGCGTTTCGGGGACACCAAAACTTGCGGTAAAGGTAAACGTGCTGCCCATGCCCTTGGCGCTTTGTACGTGAATATCGCCGCCCATCAGCTCTACCAACTGCTTCGAGATGGCGAGCCCCAGACCACTGCCGCCGTAGTGACGGGCCACCGACGGGTTGGCCTGAGTGTAAGACTCGAATAGCCCTTCCTGCTCCTCGGGGGACATGCCCACACCGGTATCGATCACGCTAAACACTAATTCGGTTTGCTGTGGCTGACTGACGAGGACAGAGACATCGAGCTCGACCGTTGAGCCCGGGTAGCTGAATTTAATGGCGTTACCCACAAGGTTGATAATCACCTGCGCCAAACGGTGCACATCGCCAATGAGCTGCTCGGGCACGTCATTGTTTACCGAGAACAACAGCTTTACATCGTCGCCTTGGGCCCGGGTCAACAGCATTTCACGGCACACTTCCAAACTGTCACGCAGCGCAAATGGACCCGAGTCGAGCACCATCATGCCCGCCTCGATTTTCGAAAAATCAAGGATGTCGTCGATGATATGGCCCACGTAATCGAGCGAGCGCTCGGCGGTACGGATGTGACGGTTGGCGTGACTTTTGCGTTTGGCACGGCGGGCCATGTGCAGCAGACTCTGCAGTGCCTGCAGCGGTGTCCGAATTTCATGGGTAACCTTAGCGAGGAAGTCAGTTTTGGCCTGCACCGCCGACGACAACGCCTCTTTACTGGCCAACAGCTCGCGCTGATGACGGGCCTGCTCACTAATATCCCGGAAGATAACCATGGCGCCCGATGGCGCATCGTTATCGAATAAGGGCACCGCCTCATAGGTGCTATCGAAGGGTGTGCCATCGAGGCGCCACAACACCTCGTCATTGACACTCATACTACGCCCGTCGATTACCGCCCTGTGCATAGGGCACTCCGCTTGTGGGTAGGGCCGGCCATCGGGATGGGAGTGGTGCGCCAATGCGTGAAAATTTTTGCCGATAATGCTGTTTGGGGTTGCACCCAATAATTCGGCACCCACCCCATTGCAGGACACAATATCCCCCTGCTTATTTAGCTCGACAATACCAGTGCGCGCGTAATCAAGAATGAGGTCGTATCGCTCTTTGATCTGCGACAGATCATCGAGGGTTTGTACCAGATACTGGGTGCGCTCTTCGGTTTTCGACTGCCAGCCACGGCGCTCCTGTCGTTGCTTAATAAGCAACATCACCAGTGTGATCAGAAGGCATCCGCACAGCGCCAGGGCGGTGACGGCAACCACTGTCATGTCGACAGCAGCCCCTGGGTCCATGGCAGCTTGGCCCACAGATGCACTAACACCTGCCTCAAGCGAGGTGGCCATTACCCAAACGCCCTAACGAATGCTAAGCGCAAGCTGATACCCACCGTACTTACGAATATTGATTACACCGGTATCGAGCATCAAATACTGACCCTTGATACCCATGAGGGTGCCCTCAACCACCGGGGTTTTATCGAGATTGTGCGCCTTCACCTTAGTCGGCCAATTGAGCACCGGGTAATTGATATAAACATCGTCGCTTTGCTCTAGCCACTGAATGGCGTTCAATCCGAAACGGCTTTGCAAGCCGTCGATGGCATCGCGACACTGGGTGGCCAACTGCGCCTGTAATTGCGCGAGATCAATGGGCTCACCATTGCCTTTGAGCATGGTCTGCCAGGCGGTTTTATCGCTGATGTGCTCACCGATGGCCACCTCGAGCAAACCCGATTGTTGCCGGGTTTGTACCCGCGCTATAGGGCGAGCTTGGGTGGCGCCTTGATCCATCCAGCGGGTGGGCACCTGGGTACCGCGGGTAATACCAACTTTGGCACTGGAGGTATTCGCCAAATACACCACGTGCTCGATGTTGCAGTGCTGCTGGCCCCAGTCGGGCTCGCGACAAGTACCCTGGTCAAAGTGACACTTCTCGGGCTTCACAATACAGCTGTCACATTGCGCCAGGCGCTGAAAACAGGGGTAACAATAACCCTGGTTAAAGCTCTTCTTCGTGACCCGCCGGCAGTGAACGCAGTTAATCGTGCCCAAAAACTCTATGGTGATGGCATGGCCCAAAGCGTCGTTCAACGGCACTCGCTGATCATCGGCACACCATTCATAGGACACGGTATCAGCCAAGGTGGTGGCCATTTTGCGTACATTGCCGGTGACCGTGGTCATCAATTGTCCTGCCATTTAAGGGGCGCCGGATCATCACAGACATCGTCGGCCTTATGGCCTTTATCGATGTAACCAATGCGCTGTTCCGGCGCCAGGTGTAGCTCTCCCCAGGCGATAGCCGCCTGCATGCAGTGCTCGCGCTGCTCGGGGGTTAAAACACGACCATCGCGCCAACGGCCAGTGGCCAGGGCTTCAACCATGCTGTCATAAACATCGCGGCCCATAGCCTTAATGGTGTCAAGATAGGGATCGGACAAACAACAACTCCTACGACTGATCGCTAGTCATTCTCTGACTTGGTGAGATTGGCGATGATGGGACCCAACACTAAGCCAATCACCAAACCGCCAGCGTGGGCACCGTTGGCGATGGCGCCACCACCAAAAAACTCTAAGGCACCCACAGCCCCTAAAATAAGCCACACAAACATGAAGCCAAAAATGGCGTGGGGTAGTGGCTCAAGCCAAAATGGGCGAACTTTATTGGCGCTCCAGATGAAGCCCAAAAAGGCGTACACCACACCGGACATGCCACCGAATAGCGACGGGCCCGACACTAAGTACTGGGCCCAGTTCGAAAAAATAGCCGACACGATGAAGATGCCAAACAGATTGACGGAGCCCAACCTAGCCTCAATGCGGCGTCCGAACTCCCAGAGCCACAGGCAATTGAAGATAACGTGCATCCAACTGAAATGCAGCAGTGTCGGGGTGATGAAACGCCACCATTGGCTCAGGGACGGCTCACCGAACACCATGGCGCCGTCTTTGACCCCCAGAGGCACAAAGTTAAACAGGGGCAATAGCACCCCAATACGCAGGGCATAAAACAGCAGGAAGGCAACACTGCTGACAGCGACCAAACCAAAAGCGACAGGGGCGTTGCGGATGTTATTTGGCAAGGGTATCTGACCACCGTAGTTTGTCGCGACAACTGGCGTAGAAACTGTACCCCGGGGGGTGCAGCAGGGTTAATCGCTCGGCTTTTTTTGTGATCCAGATCACATCCCCGGGTAGCGCCGTGAGTGACACCTGGCCATCACAGGTTACTAGCGGATGAATTTGATTGCGCCCCACCACATCGATACGAATGGCGCTATCGCCATTGACCACAATAGGTCGACTGGTTAGCGAATGGGGGAACATGGGCACTAGGACCGTAGCGTCCAGAGACGGGTTCATAATGGGGCCGCCCCCCGACATCGAGTACGCGGTGGACCCGGTGGGTGTACTGACAATAAGGCCGTCGGCATTAAGTCGGTAGACAAACTCGCCGTCCACGGTCAGTTCAAACTCAATCATTTGAGCCGAGGTGCCCGAGTTAACCACCACATCATTCAGGGCTTCCGCCTGCCCCATCACCTCTTCGCCACGCACCACCTGCACATCCAGCAGAAAGCGCGAGTCTCGCCGGTAGTTGCCGTCCAGTACCGCTGTGACCTGCTCAACCAACTCATCGGGGCTAACGTCGGTGAGAAAACCCAAGCGGCCACGGTTGATGCCAATAACCGGTGTGTTGTGACGAACCAATGTGCGGGCAGCGCTAAGCAGCGACCCGTCGCCACCGATGACAATGGCCAGATCGACCGTCGCGCCGATGGTTTCCCTCGGCTGCATCACCCGTTTTTCGAAGTGGGCCAGTGTCGCCAACCGGTCTTCAAGGGTGACTTCGACCCCTCGCCGGTCTAGTAACGCCAGTAAATCCGCCACCACCTGGTAAACCCCGGGGTGCTCTCGACGGCCCAACAGCCCTACCCGCTTGAATTCCGTGGTCATACGGTGATGCCCTTGTCTAGACGCTTGTTCCACGGCATCACGTTACCCTAGTCTGCACCCGGTGTCGTCAGGTGACGCAGGATTTCCCGTCGCATCGTGTGGCCCAGCTCATAGGCCGGCAACTGAGCACGGCCAATACCACTAGCGTTATTAGAGCGAGTTTTCCAGGCTTTCCCGTCAGCCATCAGGGTTTTAATGGCCACCAGCATGGCATCGGCGCTGTCGGCAGCGGTAGCGCCCGCACGCAAACTCGGGTGCGCCCGATCAAGACCGCGCCGGGTGGTGACCAGCGGAATACCCCGAGCCATGGCATTGAGTAATTTGGCATCGACATGGCTCTCGTGCAGGAGCGGATCGACCATGACCCGAATGCGCTTGTCGAATAGCAGCTGATCATCGCTACTCCAATGCAGGTGCAGACGCGGCGCTTGAGCAATGAGTTCGCGCAATTCCCTCGGGGGAGCCTGGCCGACAATATGGAAATTCAGCTGGGGCATCGAGGCGCTGAGAGCGGGCCAAATCTCCTCGAGGAACCACATTAAACTGGCCAGGTTCTTATCGTCCGATAAATAACCGATGTAGCCAATGCGCTCGGCGGTGAGATTGCGATCGACGTCGAGTAGTGAAGGACTGGCAGCACCGGGTCTGGAAAAACTGTATTGCAAGGTCTTCATGGCCACCCCTCGCTCCGATAAATCGGCGGCCAGATCGGGTTCCGCAAAGAGCAGGTCGACCCCATCGAATACTGAGCGCTCATAGGCGGCGAGTCCCCGGTAGGGCAAGCGAGCCAACATTCCCAGCTCGGCGAATTGATCGGCCACAATGGACTGGCACAGATAGATCAGCGGCAGTGATAAGCCAGCGGGACGATAGGCCCACGCTAGTAAGCCGTCGATGATAACCACATCGCATTCGGTGGCACGCTGTTGAATGGTGTTTTGCAGCCGAGCGTTGACCACGTCGGAACCCAGCTGATCGAGGGCGTACTGTTTCACCGATTTGTCGTAGGGACGGTCGGCACTCGAGGCTTCAAAGCCCCCGGTAGCGTGCAACACCCCCAAGCTGACGCGCAAATCATTGAGTGTGCGAGTATCGGTTGGGCCCACAAGGGCCAATGAGACGTCGAAGTCACGGCTCAAGAGCGCAACCACCACTTGAGAACACAGGTTTAGGCCCAAACTGCCATCCGTCTGCGGTAGCTGCTGCGCTATGTACAGCAGTTGCGGCTGGCGGTTGTCAGCCGATTCGGTCACTTGCCCAATCCAACGTTATTACCCTGAAGCACCCGCTCGGCTCGATAACTCGAGCGTACAAAGGTACCGGATACCACCTCCATAAAGCCCCGCTCCAAACCCCACTCTCGGTAGCGCTCAAACTCCTCGGGGGTCACGTAGCGATCGATGGGGTAATGGTTACGGGTCGGTTGCAGGTATTGTCCCAGGGTGAGTACGTCGACGTTGTGCCGGCGGCAGTCATCCATCGCCTGCTGGATCTCGGCATCGGTCTCACCCAAGCCGAGCATCAAGGAGGTTTTAGTGATGACGTCGGGGCGATAGCGCTTGCCGTGGGCCAATACCTCTAGGGTCTGCTGATAACCCGCCCGAGGATCGCGCACCGGATGGGTCAAGCGCTCGACCGTTTCCACGTTCTGCGCAAAGACTTCAATACCCGAGTCGAGCAATGTCTCTACCGCAGCCAAGTCGCCGAGGAAATCGGGGGTCAGCGCCTCGACAGCGGTGTCGGGGTTTTGTGCTTTCACCGCCTTCACCACCGCGGCGTAGTGGCCTGCACCACCGTCGGGCAAATCGTCTCGATTCACCGAGGTGAGCACCACGTACTTGAGACCCATGAGCGCCACCGCACGGGCGGTGTTTGCGGGTTCCTCGGTATCAAGCCAACCTTTGGGATTACCGGTATTGACCGAGCAAAAACGGCAGGCGCGTGTGCAGACATCGCCCATTAGCATGATGGTTGCAGTGCCCGCGCTCCAACACTCGCTCATATTGGGGCACTTGGCCTCTTCGCACACCGTCGCCAATCGATGTTCGTGGACGATGCCCTTTACCGCCTCGAATTTGGGGCTGCTTTGAATGCGCATACGCAGCCACTCGGGTTTTGCCAAGGGCTGTGCATCGGCACTGCTGCGCTTTATGCCATCTTTAATGGCATGAATACCCTTGTCGTTGACGAATTTCTCGCCACTGTGAATCTGCACCGTTGGTATCAGTTTTGTCGTCATGCTACCTCTATTGAGTTGCACCGCCTTTGACAACCTACAGTATATCCCGTCACGGTCCGTTACTGCTGCACTGCCGTTGGTGACTTTGCACGCTGCACCTGCACCAGCACCCCGTTTAAAGCCGCATTACCACTGAGTGCGTCGAGATAGTCGGTGTCGGTCAGATCGTTACAGCTAACCCCCGCGTGCTGCTGCGCCAAATTCAGCTGAGTACCCGCGCGATGATGCCCATAACCATGGGGCAAACTGACTACCCCCTGTGCAACAGCCTCGGTAATCTCCAGTTCCACATCGACCGCACCCACCCGGCTTTGAACCTGAACCCAGTCGCCGGTCGTTAAGCCTTCACGCTCGGCATCCCCGGGGTGCATCATGAGGGTGCAGCGCCCTTTGCCTTTCACCAAGCGGCGGTAATTGTGCATCCATGAGTTGCAGTCCCTGACGTGGCGCCGGCCAATAAGCCGATATCCAGGTGTGGCAAGCTCAGTATCCGCTAACAGCCGCTCACAATCGGCCAGTACCGCGCCGACAGCAACATCGATACGTCCATTGGGGGTGCGCAAGCGGCCGGGCAATTGCGGCTTTAAGGGACCCAAGTCGACCCCCGATGGCTGTGCTTGCAGGCGCGCTAGGCTCAAACCCTGTTCGGTGTGGGTGCCGTAGGGGCCGGCCTGCAAGCCCGCATCAATCATGGCATGGGGTGGCATGCTGGGCTTGGGAGTGACCCCCAGGCGCTGGGCCACCCGCGCCCCCAAGGCCTCAAAAATTTCCCAGTCGTGCAGTGCCCCCTCGGGCCGTTCGAATACCGGGGGGTTGTAGCGTGCCGTATTGCGCACCGCATTCACATGAAACGCCAAATCGTAATGATCGTGCTCCAAAGGCGACGTGGGGGGCAAAATAACGTCCGCATGGCGGGTGGTCTCATTGATCCAAGGATCCAACGACACCATGAACGCAAGTTGCTCAAGTGCCTGCTCCAAATGATGCCCCTCGGGGGTCGATAGCACCGGGTTACCCGCGGCGGTGAACAGGGCCCGCACCTGATCATCGCCCGGGGTGGTGATTTCTTCCGCCAATGCGGCTACCGGTAACTCGCGGTCGAATTCGGGGAGCCCTCGAACACGGCTCTGGTGTCGACCAAAACCACCCGGGCTTGCGGCAGCTACCTGATCGACAGCCGGCAAGGTGAATAGGCTACCCCCCTCTCGGTCGAGCTGCCCCGTAACAATATTGATCACTTGAATGGCCCACTGGCAGAGAGTGCCGTAGCGCTGGGTCGAGACCCCCATCCGCCCGTAACAAATACCGCCGTCGGCGGCGGCCATATCTCGGGCCATCGAGCGAATGGCATCGGCGGAAATACCCGTCTGCTCCGCCGCCTGTTCGGGGCTGAAGGGTGCAACGGCGGCAGCCACCTGCTCGAGTCCATCGACCAGTGATGCCAGGTGCCCAAGATTAACCCGCTGCTCATCGAATACCGTGTTTAAGATGGCCAACAACAACCAGGCATCGGTACCGGGCTTAATGGGAAAATAGCTAGTCGCCAATTCGGCGGTTTCGGTTCGACGGGGGTCGATGACCACCAGTTGCCCGCCCCTGGCCACCAGGTCCTTCAAACGCTGTTTGACACCGGGCACGGTCCAGATGGAGCCATTGGACGCCACCGGGTTGGCCCCCAACATAAGGAAATACTGGCTGCGATCGATATCGGGGATGGGGAACAACAATTTATGGCCGAATAACCACAGAGACACCAAGTGGTGTGGCAGTTGGTCGACCGAGGTGGCCGAGTAGCGGTTGTTGGTGCGGATGTGCCGAAACAAAGCATTTTGATGGGTCAGCAGACCGTAGTTATGCACCGCCGGATTACCAAAGTACGCAGCAACGGCGTTGACCCCGAACCGCTCAATCACATTCACCAGTCCGTCGGCGGCCAAATCGAGGGCTTCATCCCACTCGATAGTCACATGCTTGAACTCGCCGGCTGCGCTGCGCACCCGTTTGACGGGCTTTCGCAGCCGGTCCGGGTCTGTGTGGATATCTTGCAGTGCAACCGCTTTAGGGCAAATATGGCCACGGCTGAGCGGATCGTCGGGGTCGCCCTTGATGCTCACAATCTGATCATCTCGGGTTTCGATGATGACACCGCAAATTGCCTCACATAGATGACAAGCTCGGCGGTGTTGCACACTAGCACTCTCGGCCACGACAGGAATCCTCTTATTATGACGCTGAATTCAGGGGGTCATATTACACATCAGAGCCACCCTCGTGCGACGGCGACAAATAACCGCCCCTTGTGGCACGTCACCACCGACACACCCACACCCTGCCCGTCACTGGCCCAATCACTGGATGTTGACGTCGCCATTGTCGGGGGCGGCTATACCGGTCTGTGGACCGCCCTGTGGCTGTCGACTCTGGATCCCTCAATCGACATTGCGGTGTTTGAGGCACAGCGCTGTGGTCATGGGGCCTCTGGCCGTAACGGGGGCTGGGTCATGGGGAGCCTGGAAGGCATCCATCGCTTCGCCGATCCCCGCAGCGGGCGCCTGGCTGATGAGGTGCTCGATACCCTAAGACAGCTGGTACCGTCCTTTAAAGAAAGTCTTGAAAGCCACGGTATCGACTGTGATTTTAAGCACGGTGGCGCCCTGTACAGCGCCGCTCGGGTGACACAACAGGGAGCCCGGGCTCGCGCTGAATTGAACCACTATCATGCGCTGGGTTTTGATGACAGCGACTACCGCTGGCTGTCAGCGACCGACGCCTATGCCCGTGTCGCGGCGAGTAACACACAGGGCGCTCTTTTCACCCCTCATGTGGCGGTGGTGCATCCCCGTAAGCTGGTGTTGGGCCTTCGGGCTGCGGTGCTCGCTCGCGGTATTCGCCTCTATGAGCACAGCATGGTTAGGCCTGATAACAACCATACCCTGCGGGTGATGACCCCCGCCACGCCCCCACCTTCCCACGGGCCAATGTCTGTCCAGCACAACCACTCAGCGCTACCGACAGTGCGGGCGAAAGCGGTGGTCTGGGCCACCGAGGGATACACCGAATCGGACAGTCCCCTATCGGGCCGCTTACTGCCGGTCCACAGCGGCATGGTGGCCACCGAGCCTCTACCCGATGATCTGTGGCAAACCTTGGGCTTTGAGCAGCGACAAGCCTTCTGCGACTTCAGTCGCCTATCCACCTACCTGCAGCGCACCGCCGATAATCGTCTTGTGGTGGGTGGGAGCCCCAACCCCTGCCCTACATTGCGTTTCAAGGGATGACCCAATGCTATCGACTCGAGGAGCACTTCGATGGGGGGTAACGCACAGCACCTACCGGCGCGATTAGCTCGTTGGGGCGCAGCGACTATCACCGGGCTCTTAGGCCATTAAACTGCTAGGACATTGATGTGCCCTCACCGTTGCTCTTACCGTGACAGCAGCACAACCCCATCTAATGGATCAGAGCCACCGATAAGCTCCTCAAAGTCCTCGGCCAACTGTTTAGACGCCTGCACGCATTGCTGCCAGTAACGAATCCGCTCATCGACATCGAGGCGGCGGAAATCCCCACGGTCGGGAATCTTGCCATAGGGCAACTGACGCAAAAAGACGTCACTGGGGCATAGCAACACCAGGTTATCGAGGGTGGGTATACCGCCACGACGCCAGGGCAGGAACTTATCAAACCAACCGGTCGTTACCCCTGAACCAAAGTGGGGGTACAACCACAAGCCAGGTTGACTGGGCGAGTGTGAGGCCGCCAACTGCGACAGATCGAAGTGGTAATCAATAATGCCCCCGTCCCAATGGGTGGCTGCGGTGTCGGCACTGGGGTCGGGGACACCGCCAAACACGTAGGGAATGGCTGCTGTTGCCATCAATGCCGCGACGGTATTGTGCGCCGTCAATGCGGTGTACGCGGTATTGAAATCGGCGGGCCGATACGGGCTCGAGGCCACAGGCCCCGCTTCAAACACAACCCGCTGGAACCGCTGCTCTAGGGTTTGTCGGGATAGTCCGTTGCTAAGGGCAGCGGCAAATAATCCCAGCGCCAGGCGCTTGCCCTCAGGCCGAGCCAACCAACCACGGCCCCGGGCCGTCACCACGGCGGTACGCATCCACGGGTGCTCAA
Source organism: uncultured Halieaceae bacterium (assembly GCA_913057135.1). Lineage (GTDB taxonomy): Bacteria > Pseudomonadota > Gammaproteobacteria > Pseudomonadales > Halieaceae > Luminiphilus. Next base: position 1,024 of record CAJXNM010000032.1, on the reverse strand, counting down.
CAATACTGGTCTCGCCGTCAGGACCAATACCTACGCGCAACAGCTCGGCGGCTACGTTGGTGATTTCGGTCACCGACGGTTTGTCGCAGCTATAGGACTGCTCGAGATAAGCCCGTTCAAAACGATCGATGGCAGCGATAGGGTCGCGCTGTGCCAACAGTGCATGGCGCCAAGCGCCAATCGACGAACCCACCGCAGTCAGGGGACGTTCTCGCTGATGCAAAAGACTCCGCCACAGTGTGCGATCGAGGTGGCCAAGCACCAGCCATTTGGGGCCACCAGAAGCGCCGACAAGTCCATCGAATAAGTCGGCATGCCAACCTTCGGTGGCCAGACGCGCCGCCGCTTTGGGGCCGACGAATACCGATAACGCTTTCACAGGAACATACCGCCGCTAGAGTTCAGAGGGAGTAGAGTGCCAGAGAGTTCTCACCACTGCACACCGCGCCCAGGCTGTGCCCGACAGCAACCCCCTTTCATCGTGGTATGACCGCACCATCGCAGAGTAGACGTGGCGGTTTAAGTCCTTGCCAAACATCCATTAACCATAAGGCTCTCGTTATGTTGTTTCGGTTTTTGCTGTTGTTCGCCAGTGCGCTCCCTATTGCACTCTCTATTTCACTCTCTATTGCAGTCCCTGCAACCGCGTCGGACGACGATAACGCGCCTGACTGGCAAGTCAGTGAACCACCGGGACCCTGGCGCACCATCAACATCGACACAGAGACCAGCACCTGGTCATTCGTGGATGTCAGCCCCGATGGCAAAACCGTTGTCTTCGATATGCTTGGGTGATGGATGCCGACGGCAGCAACCCGCGACAGTTCACCGAAGAGAACCAACACAATCTGCATAATCCGGCCTGGTCCCCCGATGGTCAGTGGCTAGCAGCGCGCAAAGGCACGGTCTCTCGCCGCAGTATTCCCACCGGGCGTATTACTCTGGTTGGCGGTACCGCCATCACCATGCGTGATGCGGATAACACCCAAGAGATCGTGAACAATGCCGTCATTTTGGTGAAGGA